>VMSU01000097.1 GCA_013792005.1 Desulfobulbaceae bacterium | reverse complement strand
TACACTAGCTCCGAGGATAAGCCGAAAACGAACGGTAAACCTAAAAAGTCGAGCCAGTCAGCAGGGCAATCCTAATGGGTTGATATAATTTGTTTATCTCACCCAAACTTGACCCTTCGCGGTTTTAGTCAAAAATACCCATATTGAAAGGGCGCTTACCCCTGGGGAAAGGCGACGGCTCCTCGATGCCGCAGATCTGCTGTTGACCGTCGGGGGATTATCCAAAGATCGGCGGCGGAGCAAGGGCCAGGAAAGAGCACGCCACAAGGGTTATCGCCCTTATCGCAACCGGGCGATCGTCTATGCTTTGATCGAGACGGGCATGCGCCGGGCGGCTATTTGTAACCTGAATTGGACCGCTGTCGATGGTAAAAAACGGTCGATAACGGTTGAAGAGAAAGGCGGCCACCTGCACACGTACCATATCAGCCAGGAAGGGTTGCAGGCAATTAAAGACTACCTCAACCAGGAGCGGACCCTTGATGCCATTGCTTGGCAATCAGCCGCCCTTTTTCTGCCCGCAGCCAATGCTACCAGTCCGGGTCGCTTAGGGGTACAGATGGTGAACAGTATTTGGAATGAGGTCTGTAAACTGGCCAAGGTGGAAGGCAAAACCCCGCACTCGGCCCGTCACGCCATGGGCCGGCATATCATAGACAAAACCGGGAATGTAGCCGCTGTACAACGGCAATTAGGCCACAAGAATGCGGCCTATAGCATGCAATACAGCCGGATTACGGCGGAGGAATTGAACAACGTTCTTGATGAAAGGGAATAATATTCCATCAGCCAGGCATCGGTATTCGTATGTCCCGTCTGTTTTCATTGATTAGCAAAGCCCATGGCCCAACACCTTTGATTGGACCTTGCGTCGGAAAAGGTGTTATGATATCCTGCTGGATAATATGTTAGCCACAATTAGGAGGGGCGGGGTGGAAGAGATCGTACGAGTGCATTTCAGCAAAAAAGACGGAAAGAGGTCGACGATAAGCCTGGATAAAAAGTTATCCGAGGTGATCCTTGACTTGGGCTATAATAATCTCGTGGAATGGGTGCAAAGGACTTATGATCGTATGGCTGAAGAACTAGAGAAGGGGTTACGAATTCCTTTGGATAAATCCTTATCCCGAGAAATCCAAAGTGAAGCTATATCGGAAATCCGGAGATCGTTACAAAGGCAAAGAGACAGGGTGAATCAAAAAGAAGAGGAGCTGCAAGCAAAAGAAATAAGTGATCCGTTCGCAAAATATATCATATTTGCCTTTGAGGGTATTGCCCGGAAAGGACTCCTTGCAGACCAAAATATTTCGGTAAAGCTGGATTATTTAAGAAAAGAGTTCAAAACTGCCGCCGATCATTATAAATCCCATGGCTGGAGCATAGATGATAAAAAACTTCTTCTTCGTCTCAGCCAGGCTGTTAACGAAATCTGCCGGCAAGGTCCTGAGAGGCACTCCCATGTGACACCGGAGGTTCACCGTTGTGAGGCTGAGACCACACAAAAAAAGCGGTGTAAGGGAAACGCTATTCAATATATCATCAAGGATGAGCGAGAATACCTCGCATGTAAAAAACATGCGACACACCTGTTTCTGCCCTTTCTGGGCATTGAAGGAAGGAAAAAAGACGAAAGATGACCGGATAATATTTTATCCATTATTTTGCATCTTTGCATTCCGACAAACGGAGTCTACATCAAAGATGCAAACCGATCTCCTGTTTGCTTATAATGGCCAGCCACCACACATCTCACGGGTGTGGTTGATTTGAGGGAATATACGCAAGTCTTCAGGTTTCGAGGTGCCTCATTGTCTTATACCTATCAGTAACATTCATCAGTTTGGCAATTCTTAGGATGTGAGATAGGACATCATTCAAGATATCGCCCGGGGAAACCTTGTAGGTTGGGTTGAGGAACGAAACCCAACAGTTACGGATGTCCCAAACGGCATCATGGTCTGCACCACGACCAAAATTGTTGGGTTTCGCGATGCTCAACCCAACCTACAAACTTGCTAGGTGGTGTGGAGGCTGGGGGAGAAAAACCCCCGGCTATCCGATTAGGTTGCTGCACGAAGCGCTACCATGGCTGACGAAACAACTCGAATCGAAGAACGGATTAACAACCATACTAGACCTAATGCAACAATGATATCGGGCCAACTCGAACCGGTGAGCCAGACCGCACCGGCCGCCACAAACACTGAAATGTTTGATGCTATGTCATTTCGTGAGCACTCCCACACCGAACTCATATTCACGTCTGCGTGGCGATGCCGCCAAAGTAAATAAAGACAGAGTGAGTTTGCGACGAGGCCGAGAAGGCTGAACATGCCCATGATCTCAAAGACAGGAACGCTTGGAACGAAAAATTTGTAGACTATTTGGGCAACCACGGCACAAGCTGCTAAGAAAATTAAGCCGCCCTTGAACAGCGCGACCTTAGCCTTTACGGCATCGACCCTCGAAACAGCGTACAAGCTAAGGCCATATGTCAAAGCATCACCAAGGTTATCAAGGCTGTCAGCTAACAACGCAGTTGACTTGCCATAAAGTGCGGCCACCACGATCAACAGGAACATTACGGCATTAATGCCGAGCACATTTCGCAGTGTTCCTCGCTGACTTTCGCGAAGGGCTTCTACAGCACAATTGTCTTCACAGCAACTACCCATTTTATATATCTCCTAAACAACGCCAGCATGAGGGGCGGCGGCCACTGGACTTGATACAGAGAACGCTGCTCCCCGCCGTCCCTCTCTATGCGCTTGTTAACCATTTTGTATATATGAAACTCCAAAATCAACAAGGTAGTCAGGGAGGAGAATACCTAGTCGACCATTTTCACGATTCCTTCCAATATCTCGTTTGGCTAAGATAAATTCCACATGCCCTTTTGCATCAGATTCCAGGCAAGAAAGCACATATTCAATAAATTCTTGAATATCTTCTTGAAGTTGTTTGACACTACCAACACCTGATGCGTTAATTGACACACCAACTGATTGCTGCCACATTGTTTCATACTGTTTAAACACAGGGACCTTTCCATTAAAAAAAATTTCTGAGAATTTCAGCTTTTCAACGGCGATATTGCCATGTAATAGGTCATTACGTTGATTAACAATCGAATTGTATTTTTTACACTGCTCAGAGTTCCAATCAATTGGTGTTGCAAAACCGGAACATTTTATGTGAAGAGATTGGATTCTTACGTCAATATTTTCCTTGAAGTAAGAATCGAATAGTCTCTTATTATTTCTTATGTCTGGTCGGCATAGAATGAAAATTAAGAGATTAATAAAAGTCTCTGCAAGTATTGGCAGCATAATTCTCAAAGAGATGGCAAGACCGATTCCTTTATTATAGCGCTCCATTAATTTATTCATTTTATCCATGAAATTTGAATAATTAGCAGGGCTAGTAGGATTTTGTAGGTTTTCTTTTTTCGGGTTTAAATCTAATTCACTTAACTCAGTAATAAATTGCTCTACAGTATCATTTAATTGTCTATATGGATTAATAAAAATATCCCAATTTTCTAGATGTTCACAGCGAAATTTTGATATTGCCTTACCATAGTTGCCAAGATCATTTTTTATAGATGAAATAAATGCTTCTTTATTGCAGCGCGGAAAATCAAAGTTACCGAGGAGATGAACTTCTGTGCGCATATTTAACCCAAGAATCATAATCAAGCCAAGTTCATGACCAAGAGTCCAATCCCAATGAATTAGGTTATCAGAATCATCTTGTCTGAATAGGTTTTGTAAACCGTTCGGCGGTCCAAACTTTGCGTAAAGATAGCAGTATAAATCTGAAGGTTTAATTTCATTCTCGATGCTCCATATACCGCCACCTTTAGGTAATTTCCCTCCTTGCATAATTTTCACAACACAATGAGGTGAAATAGCAGAACATTTATCGAGGGAAATTATTATAGACATAAATTGTATCGTTGAGGGTTAACGAGAAGGCTCACCGGAAAACTGGCCGTAGGCCAGATTTTCCGTGTGCAGCCGTTTGTTATGCCTAATTTCTTTATACATAATCGCCTGGATAAAATTTACCACCGAATCAATATTGCTCCGATTAAAAGAAATCCTGCGCCAATTCCTCGTGTAATAGTTATGGGTTGAATTGGCACATTCATAACGCCGAAATGGTCAAATGCGACTGATGTTATTAACTGGCCAACTACTATTAATGCGACAACGGTGAAGATACCCAGTCGGGGTAATAGCAGGATCGAAATAGCTATGTAAATGGCTCCAAACAGACCTCCTGTCCATGACCATAATGAGCTACGTAAAGTCAGGTTGGCAGTCACAATTGGATCTCGCATCAAAAAAATCATAATGAGCATAACGATTGTGCCGCCAAGATAGCTAAAGAATCCAGCCCACCAAGGTGATCCAATTTCAAAACGAAGATTTGAATTGACTGCCTGCTGGATTACAAAGCTTGCTCCTGCAAATAGTGCAATTAACATAAGTGAGATATTCTGTAAGGTTAACAAACGTCTGCCTCCACATTAATTGTTTGTTGCTAAATGACCTTGTGAACACATTTGTATCTTATCTTTTAAGTTCGGCATAACGTTGAGCTAACCGGCCCCCGGAAGGACTGTCCACAAGCAAGCGACCCGGAGACATTGGAAAAAGCCGCCTAGGTCGGACGGTCCGGTTAAGTGACTGGTTATGTTGATTTAAACTATATCTGTTGAGTTCTATAAAAACAGTTGGACACAAAGAATACTTTAAACAAGAATTTCAAGCACAATAAGAAAGCATCCCGTAACCAATTGAATAATAATAGCTGTTTTAAATTCATTGGGTTCTTTTTCTCTTGCTACGATTTTCCCGCCAGTGAATTTTGACAAGATAGTGAAATATATCGCCACTCCAAAAATAGATTGAAGAATTGCAAACATACATATTGCAAGACCAATATACAAAAAAATAGGTTCTGTCATAGTGTGCTTAAAACATAACCACTTATTATCAGGTCAATTTGCCCTGATAAGTTGATAATGCCCGATAAATCAGGCATTGCATAGCAGTAAATAAGATTTCCCCTTGGCAAGGGTGCCTAAAGAAATCGGTACGCGCCGAGAAGATCAGTTTGTTCATCCTATCATAAAACTGACGTTACAGTATCTGGACGGCTTTTTTTTGTCAATCAAGTTCCTTAATAGGTCCACTTCCGAAGCATAAGTATTTTGCAACTTCCAAACTTGTTGCTGGCTACTGTGCTGCTATAAAAATGAAATGGGGTGCCGAGAACTTTATCTCGAACACCCCATCTTTTTGTGACCTTATCAGTAACAACCATAAATTTCGTTATTTTTAGGATGTGATTGAGGACATCATGAACTATTTTCCAGTACCAGCAGACAATCTCCCGGCAGACCAAAAGGATTGTCTGTGTAGGGTAATGTGCGGACAAGTTAATGGGCTCGTTTTATTGGTCTCGGTTAGTCTAGAAGAACCAACAGGAGAAAGAAAATGTGTTTACTCCCCCACCAGGCTACCACCAGCGCACTTTGAAACTGCTTATTGACATGGCGGATTAAATATAATATGACGAATATACTATATGTAAACACATACTCATTCCATCAGTTTTAATCCCCTCGCACGCATCAATTTTAATATTTTAAGGAATCATAATGGGACGGCCAATTGGCGATAAGCACTCTATTGAGGTCGCTACTTTCATAGCTGCACATGAAAAACCTTTCTCCCATTCTTCATTAAATGCCCTTGAAACGCTTAAGGAAACTTTATCCTCTGAGTATCCAATTTTTTCGCCAGTCCACTCGGTTGAATTAAAACTTGAAGGTACTCCGAATCAGGAGCTCCCCCCCCAAATTAAGACTGGGGTATCTGGATTTTCGTTACAAACGATCAACAAGGAAACGAACAAACCTACATGGGCAATAAGAGCTAATGAAAATGTAGCTGAAATTTCTTGTTTTGACTATGATAGGTGGGGGTCTAGCTCGGCAAAGGCCTTAAAGGATCTTTCGGTAGTACTGTCAACAGGAGCAGACGAACAAAATCCTTTAATATTCTTAGCGTTGCGAGTCGTTGATCGTTTTATAGGGCCTTCGCAAGAGGCATATCAGCTAAATCAGATTTTTAATCTAAACTCTAGATTTTTAACAAAACAGGTTAAGCAAGCAGGGGCGCTATGGCATGTGCATCAGGGGTGGTTTGAGAGTAAATCTGAGTTCAAAGGTCGATTTCTCAATGTACTCAACTTAAGCACAAATGAAACACCTGCTGGAATCATTACTACTATCGAACATACGATTAGATATCATTCTGATCCAGAAGCGCTTTCCTCCTCAAATAATAGCGAAGCTTACTTACGTTCTATCTTTGATATCCTCCATGAGTATAATAAACAGACTATTCGTGATTTGCTGAATGCAAAACAACTAACAGCAATAGGTCTCAAATAATGAATACAAGTACTGTCGAAAACATTGATCCATACAGGAAACCTCTAACCGATATGGTTATGGCGCTTCCCCCTAAAAAAAGCAACTCGCCTTTACTTTCAACACTTGCCTTTTGTTGTCTTACGCTAAGCCCTTATAATTTTACTTATTCAATCCCAACCTGTCCTTCTGACTTAAAGAGTAGTATCGGATACGACCACTTCTTCAGTAAAGGCCAAACGGCAGAGTCTCTCCTCTTGAGAGGTTACCACTTTGAAAGTGTTCAACAGTCATCTATCGAACTATATTTAGATTCCATGCCACTGGCTAAGTCATTTGTAGCCCAGCTTGGCCCCATCATTGAACGGGTTTACTCGGGATTAGCAGTAGAAAAAAAAATCAACTTGCTTGCCGACCCTGATACGGGAGAGTCTATCATGGAAATTGTTCTTTCTACAAATTTACCTATCGATGAATTGTTCGTGGCAAAAGACCGTCAACTTTTTGATGAAATAGAAAAAGAGGGTTTAACTGATGGATTGAGACATGTCGTCCTCACCCAAGCCTAAAACCTCTTCCCCCGCAAGTTTCAGCCCCACAGATTTTTTCACCTTAGCGTGTTGGCTTTTTGACACGAGAAAGATGCCGGCCTCTTCATGTTTAATTAGAACAATCATTAATCGTGCCTACTATGCTGCTCTTATCTCTGCCAGAGATTTCACTGCTAGTTCAACTCGTGGTGAAGGGGGACACAAGAACATTGTTCAAGCCTTAAAAGATAGGAAGGGGCCGTACATTGCGAACAAACTTGAGTCGATGCGCATTAACCGTATGCTAGTGGATTACGAAATGACATCTGCTTTGACAGAACGGCATGCGCAGGCCGCCTTATCAGCTTCCAGAGAAGTATTATTTGAGGTTGGGTGTGCACCGCTTTCAGCAAAACCATACACCGAAAACTATCTCAACAGTACTTGCTTCTTGTCTGAATAAGACCGTCCACTTAGCACTTCACTGACACCTAGCGTCCTGGTCGCGTTTGCGATTGTTTCCCCCTGACTGATAACAGCCATATCCTCTTCACGCAGCTTTGTAAGGATATCCTCCTGTCGATATCGTTTTTTCGGCATGCCTGTCCTCCATGTAATTTTCGGTCAGTAATTATAACATTATCCGGGACCGATTTAATAGGACAGGTCAGGCAGGGTCATTCATTTGGCTCTGCCTTTTTTCATTTTACAGCTTTATGATGATCACTTACGAAGCATAAGGATTTTATCGCCACCCAATCTGACGATAACTACTGTCACTGTCAATATTGGGCTGGTTGAAGATATCCTCTCTTCAGGGGGTCGTCTCAGAAAACGGAAAATAAAGCACGCTAAGGAGTCGTGGAAGCTGGAATCCAGCGGTACAGCGTTGGAACGGATACTCCGAGGTTATTGGCTACATCCCGAGGCAGGATGCCGCTGGCCAGCAGTTTTTTTGCTGACTCGATTTTGCTGTCAGTCATCTGGCGCTTACGACCACCCTTACGTCCAAGCTGACGGGCCATTTCCAGCCCTGCACGGGTACGTTCCACCATCAACTCCCGTTCCATCTCAGCCAGACTGGCCATGACATGAAAGAAGAAACGCCCTGAAGGCGTGCCAGTGTCGATGGAATCAGTAAGGCTCTTGAATTGGACACCTTGTTTGTGCAATTCACCAACCAGATCAACCAAATTTTTGACGCTACGTCCAAGTCGGTCAAGCTTCCAAACGACGAGAGTATCGCCATCGCGCAGCATTTCTAACGCTTTGGCCAGTCCTGGTCGATCGACGCAACGGCCACTTATTTTGTCGTCGAAGATTTTCTCGCAACCTGCCTTGGTTAAGGCTTCAATCTGAAAATCAAAGTTTTGATCCTGTGTCGAGACTCTCGCATAGCCGATTAACATCTCTTACCCTTTGACGACTGCAGTAAAATCTGACCACTGCTCGATGCGGAAGGCGCGGATGTCGCGTACCGACTTTGGAAACCACGTGCGCGAGCGTAGTGATTGGATCGCCAGGAAGAGGGCGGCCATGTCCTCGTTGTCCGTCACATACAAGCTGCCTTGCACACGACGAAAGCCATGCTCACCCAAGACGGCACCGATCTCGGTGTAGGCTTGAGAAACCCCCTTGGGGTGGTTCTTCTCGGCGTCAGCCACCGTAAGATCGAAAGAAATTGCATACATCAGTTGGCCTCCGGGTCATCAAAAACATGAGTCAGCCGATATTCGGTTGACTCACCTGTCTCGATCATCTTGACCTCGACTATCCAGTCTCCATCATCTAACTGACGAAGTGGTTGACCAACCTCGTACTTCGGTCCAAACGCACCAAAACTCTTGATTTTGCCTGTGGGTACGGGCGGGGTCGTCATCACGGTTTGCATGGCATCTCTCCTTTATTGAAATTCATTGTCATGATAACCAATTGATAATAATATATCAAGAACCGTTTTTAAGAATCTTAACGCCTTGATTTCATGTAACCACCTGTTGACTCGGCGAGGCATCTCAAAAACCTACGTTTTCAAGAGGAGCCCATATGCCCCGTCGTTCGATTCTGTCCGCAGCCGAGCGTGACAGCCTGCTCGCACTACCTGATGCCAAAGATGAACTAATCCAGCACTACACGTTCAACGAAACCGACTTGTCGATCATTCGTCAGCGGCGCAGGCCTGCGAATCGGCTAGGCTTCGCCGTTCAGCTTTGTTACCTGCGATTCCCCGGCATCGTCCTTGGCGTTGAGGAGCCTCCGTTTCCACCCCTGCTGCGATTGGTCGCTATGCAACTCAAGGTGCCAGTGGAAAGTTGGAATGAATACGGACTGCGTGACCAGACCCGGCGCGAGCACCTGGTCGAATTGCAAACGCGGTTCGGGTTCAAGGCATTCACCATGAGCCACTATCGGCAAGCGGTGCATACATTGACCGAGCTAGCCTTGCAGACGGACAAAGGCATTGTGTTGGCCAACACCCTTGTCGAAAACCTCCGGCGACAGGCCATCATCTTGCCCGCCATGAACGCCATCGAGCGCGCTTGCGCCGAAGCGATCACCCGCGCCAATCGGCGCATCCATGCAGCATTGGCCGATTCCTTGTTGCCTGTCCATTGCCAGCGCCTGGACGAACTGCTCAAGCGCAAAGAGGGCAGCAAAACGACCTGGCTGGCTTGGCTACGGCAATCGCCTGTCAAGCCGAATTCGCGGCACATGCTCGAACATATTGAGCGCCTTAAAGCTTGGCAGGCGCTTGAACTGCCCGGTGGCATCGAGCGGCAGGTTCACCAAAACCGCTTGCTAAAAATCGCCCGTGAGGGTGGGCAGATGACACCCGCTGATCTGGCTAAGTTCGAGGTGCAGCGGCGCTATGCCACCCTGGTGGCGCTGGTCATTGAAGGCACGGCCACGGTTATCGACGAAATCATTGACCTGCACGACCGCATCATCGGCAAGCTGTTCAATGCGGCCAAGAACAAACACCAGCAGCAGTTCCAATCCTCGGGCAAGGCGATTAATGATAAGGTGCGTCTGTATGGGTGCATCGGCCAAGCATTGCTTGAAGCCAAAAAGAGTGGCGGCGATCCCTTCGCTGCCATCGAATCGGTCATGCCGTGGGAAAGGTTTGCCGCCAGCGTCACCGAGGCGCAAAAGCTTGCGCAACCTGCTGATTTCGATTTCTTGCACCGCATCGGCGAAAGCTACGCCACGCTGCGCCGTTACGCACCAGAGTTTTTGGCCGTTCTCAAGCTGCGGGCGGCACCGGCTGCCAAGGGCGTGCTTGATGCCATCGACGTGCTGCGCACCATGAACACCGACAACGCCCGGAAGATGCCCATCGACGCACCCACAGAGTTCGTCAAGCCGCGTTGGGCGAAACTGGTTCTCACCAGCGATGGCATCGACCGGCGTTACTACGAACTGTGCGCCCTGTCGGAGCTGAAGAATGCGCTGCGCTCGGGAGATGTGTGGGTTCAGGGTTCGCGCCAGTTCAAGGACTTCGACGAGTACCTGGTGCCCGTCGAAAAATTCGCCACCTTGAAGCTGGCCAGCGAATTACCGCTGGCCGTGGCCACCGACTGCGACAAGTACTTGCATGGCCGGCTGTTGTTGCTGGAGCAGCAGCTCGTTACGGCCAATCGCTTGGCCGCGTCCAACGACCTGCCAGACGCCATCATCACCGAGTCAGGACTGAAGGTCACACCACTCGATGCAGCGGTGCCAGATACCGCGCAAGCGCTGATCGACCAAGCGGCGGCATTGCTGCCGCACGTCAAAATCACAGAACTGTTGATGGAGGTAGACGAGTGGACAGGCTTCACCCGGCACTTCACGCACTTGAAAACTGGCGACACGGCAAAGGACAAAACCTTGCTGCTGACGACGATCCTGGCTGACGGCATCAATCTTGGTTTGACCAAAATGGCCGAATCCTGTCCCGGTACGACCTATGCCAAGCTGTCTTGGTTGCAGGCTTGGCATATTCGGGACGAAACCTACGGGGCGGCATTGGGCGAGCTGGTCAATGCCCAGTTACGCAACACGTTTGCCGCGAACTGGGGGGATGGAACCACATCATCATCGGACGGACAGCGTTTCAAGGCGGGCGGCAAGGCCGAGAGTACCGGCCACATCAATCCCAAGTACGGCGCTGAGCCTGGACGGCTGTTCTACACGCATATTTCCGACCAGTACGCACCTTTCAGCGCCAAGGTGGTCAACGTCGGCGTGCGCGATTCGACCTATGTGCTCGACGGCCTGCTGTACCACGAATCGGATTTGCGGATCGAGGAGCACTACACCGATACGGCAGGCTTCACTGATCATGTCTTCGGTCTGATGCACCTACTGGACTTTCGCTTTGCGCCGCGCATCCGTGATTTAGGGGACACCAAGCTGTACATCCCGAAAAGTGACACCAGCTACGATGCGCTCAAGCCCATGATCGGCGGCACGCTCAACATCAAACACATCCGCGACCACTGGGATGAGATTTTGCGGTTGGCCACCTCGATCAAACAGGGCACAGTCACGGCCTCGCTGATGCTGCGCAAGCTCGGCAGCTACCCACGCCAAAATGGCCTGGCGATTGCCCTGCGCGAACTGGGTCGCATTGAGCGCACGCTATTCATTTTGGACTGGCTGCAAAGCGTAGAGTTGCGTCGGCGTGTCCAAGTCGGGCTGAACAAGGGCGAGGCGCGCAATGCTCTGGCCAGGGCGGTGTTTTTCTACAGATTGGGTGAAATCCGGGATCGCAGTTTCGAGCAGCAGCGCTATCGCGCCAGTGGACTCAATCTCATAACGGCGGCAATTGTGCTCTGGAACACCGTGTACTTGGAACGAGCCACCGCCGCGCTACACGTCAATGGTAAGTCGATGGACGACACGCTGCTGCAATATCTTTCGCCATTGGGCTGGGAGCACATCAACCTGACTGGAGATTACCTGTGGCGCAGCAGCACCAAGGTAGGCGCGGGGAAGTTCAGGCCGCTACGCCCGTTGCCATCAGCTTAACGTGCTTTATTTTCCGTTTTCTGAGACGACCCCTTCAGGAAGACAATCAAAGGCGACATTTTTTCAAACTCAAATCAAATCCAAAATTTGGCAGAAAGACCTACTTTCATTTTCCCAGACTGATGATGACTTGTTTGCAGGCCTAAAAATCGGCTAACTGAGAGGGATATACGTAGGCATAAATCTGGGCCTAGGGTCAAGTGTTTAAGCTTCCCAGGCGGAATTTGGGTATTTTTGACTAAAACCGCGAAGGGTCAAGTTTGGGTGAGATAAACAAATTATATCAACCCATTAGGATTGCCCTGCTGACTGGCTCGACTTTTTAGGTTTACCGTTCGTTTTCGGCTTATCCTCGGAGCTAGTGTA
>VMSU01000096.1 GCA_013792005.1 Desulfobulbaceae bacterium | reverse complement strand
TTTTTGCGACCTGAACTAGTCAGCGACAGGTCAAAAATCGGCAGGAGATTTTTTGTCACCCCGCGTCACGACGCTTATTTTGCAAGAGGCTCTTCCCACTCAAGAAAAATTCTATTAAAATGCAAATCCCCTCAGCACCCTGTTCGAACCGAAGCTAAACGGTTGGCAGACTTTTTGCAAAGATAGCTATCAATAAAAACATTTCTCTTTTAACAGCACCTTGATAAACTAGTACCCATTAACCAAGCCAAATGGAGGCTACCATGACAATAAACAGGGCACCTAAAAATTTGTTATTCTATGTAATTTTACCACTTATTGCACTATTATTTACACTCCCCCCCCCATGCAGTGCGGCAAACTTCCCCCTTGAAATCACTAATATTAAGCCCGCAGGGACTGGGACCCCGGCCATCCCCGTTACCAATCGTATCTTCCGGGCATATCCGGGCATTGAGTACAATATTCGGGCGGCGGTGATTGGCGGGGCTTATCCTTTCACTTATAAACTCGAAAATTCCCCTGCCGGAATGACGATCAACCCCAAAACAGGCGAAATTAGCTGGCCGGCCCCAAAGTCTGACTCTGGCACAATCACTCTTACAGTTAAAGACTCCGAAAATACTACAGTCACCACGACTTGGGCTATTACGGTAACAACCAAAGGTTTTTTGTTCGTGGACGCCTCCTATACGGGCACCGAAACCGGAACGATCACCCAACCATTTAACTCTATTGCCAGTCTACTGCAAAAAACCAGTGCAGCAAACGTAACGGATATTACCTATTTCAGAGGTGGCACCTATACGCTCATTCAGTTCGGTTCAACCTACAGTAAACCAGGAGATGTGACGGGGAAATACGGAACCAACCTGAAAGACAGCTCTCACACATGGATTGGCTACCCCGGGGAGACAATAAAAATTAATGGGGATGGTCGGTATATGGCCTCTCTCCTTGGTCTTTATTTCGACAGTTTAAATTTAAGCGATTTCTCTGACTACGGCATACAAGTAACTTCAAAAACCAGTTACATGACCATGCGGCGCTGCAGTTGGAGCAAAATAGTCGCGGTCAATTCTGTTAATGAAAACCAGGGATTCTTTTTTACCTGGGATGGAGGAGATGGGTATTATCTCGTCTTGCAGGATAACTCATTTAGCGACTTCACCGGAACATCTGCCATAGGTAGTCTTTATGCCACAAAAAAAGCCCTGATAGAAAACAACCATATATTTAACCCAGGTGGACCAGGGATCAGCCATATGTGCAATGGGATTGCCCCCAAGTATCGCACAGACTATCTTACTGTGAGGGCCAATAAGATCGTCATGGATTCTGGTACGCCTTTGGGCTCCAGTCTGAATGGTATGCTAGACAATGCAAACAATGTTGAAATCTGTTTCAATCTATTTATGAGAAAAACGACTCCAAGCGAGAGAGCAGAAGTACATGTCTTCAATGCAGATGGTTATTCGTCGGCAGGGGCAATGAAGACACTTTTCTACCACAGGAATACAGTTGTAGGTGATGTCAATTTCATGTTCATCAACGGAGCTAATTGCACTGCCTCCGGTCCTTATAACCTATACAACAATGTCATCATAAATCCTAATACTACATGGGGAGGCCACTATTACACATCAAATTTCTTATCATTTAATTGGGGGGCGAATATGGCTGCCAACCCCAATGGGTGCATTAACGATGTTGACAATTTGAAAGGCACCCCTGAAAGCAATATTATTGACGATGAAGGGAACTTGACATCCGGATATTTCCCTAATTATTTTGGCACCCACGGTTTCCAAATCGGGCTACCAGCACCAAAACTGATTAATATTGACATAATGCCGTAAAAATCTAACTCTTACTAGCTGGAGGATGGCGCTGTTGCTCATCCCAAGCCATCCACACACAGAGTGCCCATAATTTATGGGAATGATCATGACTCCCTTCCTGATGTTGATGCCATACCTTTTCAAGGTATGGCCGATTCACTCCACAGAGGGCTCCTATATTGTTTGAGTGCAGTAAATCATACGCCCAATTTTTCAATGGACCTTTCAGCCATTCTCGAACAGGTACGGAGAAACCCATCTTAGGCCGTTCGATCAGTGCCTTTGGCACATAACGATAAAGCACCTGCCTGAGTAACCATTTACTTTGCCCATCACGGTATTTCATCGCCAAAGGGAGCCGCCAGGAGAATTCAACGATGCGGTGATCCAGCAAAGGAAGCCTCGCTTCGAGGCCAACCGACATGCTGGCACGATCTCCTTTCACGAGGTTGTCATCGACTAAATAACCCAGTTGGTCCCAGTACATGGCATCGTGAATAAAATGGTTCATTCCTGGATGGGGCTGTCGATCTAACATAGAAGGTGCCTCATGGTCGCAATTAACTATCGCGCTTGGCATCTGCCAATAAGACAATAAATAACGATAGGCATCACTCTTTGAATCTGCTTGCATTACCTTGGCGAACTTGTGAATTTTCAGGCCAATATTGGATTGACCTTGCTTGTTTCTTGAGATTTTTTTCAATAAAGTATAAGCACTTTGCCAGGCATGAACAGGAATAGTAGATAAAGCCCTGCCAAAGATGTTGCGGAGCCAAGGTGGAAATCGCTGTTGCTTAACCCACAGATTGTCCAACTCGAAATAGCGGTTGTAGCCGCAAAACAGTTCGTCGCCCCCATCACCGGTAAGGCAGACTGTGACTTGTTGGCGAGCCAGTTTCGCCACGAGCAATGACGGGATTTGCGATGAATCGGCAAATGGCTCATCCCAAAATTTCGGGAGATCCCTAATCAGATCCAATCCATCACTAGCTGAAACATAATACTCATGATGCTCCGTGCCTAAATGGGCGGCAATGGCACGAGCATAAGGGGCTTCATCGAATTCCGTTTCTTTGAAACCGATAGTGAAGGTGTTAATGGGTTTATCTGATACACCTTGCATCACTGCAGCAACTAAGGAAGAATCGACGCCTCCGGACAGAAAAGCCCCGAGCGGGACATCGGCGATTTTTTGTTGGCTAATCGTATCGCGCAGCAGAGCATCGAGCTGTTTGATCGCCTCGTCCTCATCAAGAATAGGGTTAATAATCCCTTGATGGGCAATGGTTTCTAAAAGCCAATAAGGCTTTGGTGAGATTGAATCTTTTCCGGGTAAGGGATGGAATGCGGATCTATTTGGTAGCGGGGCGACTGGTATGCGCAAGTAGGTGCCGGGCAACAATTTAAAAATATTCCTATAGATACTGTACGGCGTGGGGACGTAACCAAAACGAAAAAATGCCGCCATGGCATTCTCGTCAATAATCAAGGCCGCATGAAAAACGCTGTGAAACGCCTTCAATTCTGAGGCAAATACAAAACAGTTTTCCAACCAACCGAAAAAAAGTGGTTTTTCTCCCATGCGGTCGCGGCAAAGTATCAATTCACAGGCCTGTTGATCCCATACCGCCAGTGCGAACATGCCGCGACTTCGCTCTAGCGTTGCCTCAATGCCCCATTCTTCCATTGCAGCTAACAGAACCTCGGTATCAGAATGCCCCCGGAAACGATGCCCACGCTGCCGCAACTCACTGGCAAGCATATGAAAATTGTATATTTCCCCATTAAAAACAATATGAAAGCGGCCACTAACAGAAGCCATTGGTTGGTGACCGGCCGGGGATAAATCTTGGATGGATAAACGGCGATGGGCCAATGCCAGCGGCTGCCTCGGGTCTCCCCAGACACCTTGTGCGTCTGGACCGCGGTGATACAGAGTGGTTGCCATAGTCTCTGCTGCCGCCAACAATGCCCGTTGCTCCCACATCGGTGCAATGATTCCGGCGATGCCACACATTAGGCTCCCGTCCCCCACACACAATCTCGGTAAGCATTGGATAATTGTTCACCGATTGCATGGTAACCATAATACTGCTCAATCAATTTTCTCGCCGCCATCCCTAACGCATACCTTCTATCTTCTGTGTTTAGCAACGAATCAATATGGTTGATAAATGATGTGTCGTCGTCCGCTAACAAAATATTTTTATCATGTGTGACGTTAATACCTTCACAAGCCACGGGGTGAGCCACTACAGCTTTTGCCATGGCCATAGCATCAAGAATTTTTAGTTTTGTTCCTCCTCCGTCACGAATCGGGCAGACATAAACAGTTGCCGTTTCAATAAAAGGCCGAACATCATCAACAAAACCGTGAATATGGAAATCGGCAAAACGGTCGGCTAATGAGCGAATCTTATCTGGCGGATTCGCGCCTATTACATCAAAAGTGAGATTTGGATGCATTTTCTTGAGACGCGGCCATAGGTTATCAGCGATGTACAGCACAGCTTCTACATTTGGGTACCAATTCATGGTGCCAACAAAAATCAACCGGTTTGGATGAATTGGTAACCCGACTGGTTTGAAAAAATCTAAATCAACCCCGTTAGGGATAGAGAGTACTTTTGATTGTGGCGCAAGGCCTAGGAGTCGCTTTTTATCAATGTCAGAGCAGGTGATATTCAATGAAAATTGAGGACAATAACGGCGCTCATATCCGGCCAAACGAACTCCTTCTTGCCAAAAATAAAGACGCTTCAACACGTTTGTCTCTCTGGCTGAGCGACGCAAGAGCATGTGCGACTCGATATTATGGTGATCAAGAGTGGTGGCGATGACAGGGGGGAGCAATGAAAAAAATGGTACTAGGCTGATGGTATCAAAATGCACCAAATCATACTTCTCTTGCTCTAACCAACTTGTCATTGTGGCGGCAAACGCCTTTGATTTTAGCCAATTTATATTATAAGGTTCATGAAACAAACTTTTCAGAGCAAGCGTGTAGGCGCCATATGTTGAACAATCGCTAGCAATCTCAAAAAAACTCAAACGTCGGCACAATACACTTAATGCAATCCTCGCCTCTTCCACTCCTGCTGACACTGATTCAAATAAAGGGCCGATCAATTCCTTTTGATTAAAGGCTAGCAGATCAACTTCATGGTAACGAGAAATTTCTTTCACCAAATTATAACTGCGCTGCAGCACCCCTCCCTTTGGGGGATAAGGGATTAAATGTGAAAGCCATAATATTTTCATGAATTAATTAATATTTCAGTTGTATTTGTTGTAATGTCTATACTCTATCAATCACAAGTAATTATAGGTACATTGATAAGTTTCTATCATTTTCTTCAGGCTAAATTTTCCATTAACAGCTGTGTAGGAATTATTAATGATGTATTTTATTGTATCGCTATTCTCAATCAATTTAAAAATACCATTTGCTATTTCATGTTCATCACAGTCCACCGTAATCCCATTCACCCCATTAGAAACAATTTCCTCAGGGCCACCGCTACGAGTAACGACTACTGGCACCTTGCAGGCCATAGCCTCAATAGTGGAAATAGAGAATCCTTCTGAGATAGAAGACAATAAAAAAATGTTTAAATTGTTTAGCAGTTTTGCCGTATCTTCTCGGAAGCCAAGGAAGAAAAAAACGCCCCCGAGGCCAAGATCTTTTCGTAGGGTAAGAAGTGACTCATACAGCAAACCAGACCCTTCCCCTGTGATGACAAAGCGACAGTCAGGATTTTTATCGTAAACAAGCCGCGCAGCCTTGAGAAAATATTCATACCCCTTGGCTGGACGAATATTGCCAAGCGCACCGATGAGAATATGTTCAGGGCCAATGCCAAGTTCTTTCCTGATTTCTTCATCCCTTTGCGGCTTAAAGAGACAGGTATCCACTCCATTGTAAATGGTAATTGATTTTTCTGCTGAAAATCCATAGCGCAGGACAAAATGCTCCCGAAGTCGATCCGAGACAAAAACTATTTTCCTGGAACCAGCATTAATGAGACGAGTTTTGAGCGACATCAAGCGATCATTGCCACTACTGTCTACAAATCCGTGGAACGTGGAAACTACCGGCACGCGACAGATCATGCCGGCAAGGCTACAATAGAGGTTCGAACCTAGGAGGTGGGACTGCACAAGGTCTATTTTATGTTTCCGGATAATCTTTACTAATTCCAAAAGATAGTGAAAATTAAATCCGCCCTTTGATTGAACAAAAATCGGTTCGATACCGATTCCCTGCAAGGCTCTACAGACCCATCCGGGCCCACGAATTACGGCAATTGATTTAAAATGATGAGCATCCAGACCCTTGACCAAGTTGACAAAGACCGTCTCCGCTCCACCTGGACCGGTCGTATCTATGGTATGGAGAATGTTAATCATCCCGTGCCCCTAACACCTGACGAATATAAGAACGAACCTCAAACCAGAATGGTCCTAAATCATGCCTGTCCAATACATCAAACGATGTGTTTCTTTCAGATAACATCAAAAAATCAATTATTGCCTGACATTTAGAGGGACAATCAGGCGGGAGATTAAGCGATTCGTCACTGTTTTTCAGACGAATTAGGAGGTGGTCGAGTGTCCCTAAAAACCATTTAAGTTTATGCCCAATACGATAACCAATGAAAGGACTCAATGGCTTTTCACCCTGGAGGTAATCAAGAAGCAGGCCCGGAAAATCTACACCGCAGGCAACGGCCAACTGCAAAGACCCCCAAAAACGGCCATTAATCTCCATCAGCTTAGCCTTTCCATCCCGCAGGTCCCGTTTAAACTCAACCATGGCCACCCCCTGCCACCCAACTGCCGCGAGCAAACGGCCAGCAGCATCAACCATCTCCTCATCAAGGGGGATGCTCTCTGAAATAACACTCACTCCTCCGGAAGGGGGCTTCTCCCGTAAACGCCTGTGCGAAAAAAGGGCCAGATGTCGATCTGAGTCGTACAGGGTAAAAAGCCCGGTACCTGGACCGACCACTTTCTCCTGGATCATGGAGGGATGCCGCAAAACATCTACCGTCTCATAAAGATATTTCAATTCTTCACGGGAGGAAGCGTACATAATCCCGGCAGAGAGAAAGCCATGTCCCTCCTGGATTTTTGATAGAGCGGGTTTGACTACAACGGGATAGCGCTCAATCTCGTCAAGCCGTGCGTCCAAAACGGCAGGACCAGAGAGATAAACGGTTAGTGGGATAGGCACATCCAATCTCTCAGCCAGTTGACAGAGGTGGAGTTTGTCGGAAACTGCTGCCATCTTCTCTGCTGGTGGGCAAGCCAAAACAACCTTGGGTGGCAAGCTGGCCCTCATCGGATTGAGGAGGTAAATTGAGGGTTCGGTCATAGGAATGATTACCTCAATCCCTTCCTTATCCACAATCTCCCGTATAGCCGCAACGTATTCCGCTCCAGCTTGAATAGGGTCTGGAACCAAATAGGACGCCCTGCAGAAAGAGGAACTCGAAGCGAGATTGCGCGACTCAGCCCCGGTGACGACCACCCGACATCCCCGTCTCCCCAAAGAACGAGTGACTGCTAGAGAGGAACGATTCCCCCCCTCCGTGACCAGAACGTTCACGCGTGGTTTCCCTTTTCCATTATCTCGGTGAGTAGCCCTGCCATACGCATACCAATCACGTCTGCGGCGAACCGCTCCTCTACATTCTGCCTACCCTTGGTTTGATACATTGGCCATTGCTCTGGGCGTTCCAGCAAATAACAAATTGCATCAGTAATTGCTCGATGTGATCGATCAGGTATTAGCAACCCATCCTCCTTGTCGTGGATACATTCCGGAATCCCTCCCACTCTGGTAGCAATGGGAATACAACCACTCGCCTGTGCCTCCTGCAGCACAACGCCTTGAGTCTCTACATGTTCATTGGGCGTTCGATTATTTATACTTGGCAGAACAAACAGATGAACTTTTCGGTAAAGGGTCTGTATCTCAAAGAGGTCCAAATCTACATAAAATGTTACGCGCTCAGCGACCCCAAGCCGTTGGGCCATTATCGCAAGTTTCTCCTTTTCTGACCCAGCCCCTACAAAATGCCAATGGGCGTCGACGCCTCTTTCAACAAGCTTGCGTAAGGCAAGTAAAGCGTACGCATGGCCTTTGTCTCGATGAAAGCGGCCAACAGTCAGCAAGTGAAGCGGCTCATCCCCCGTGGGCGCTGGGCGTGCAACGGAGGTATAATCATCGAGAGGCAACCCTTGGGGAAGGACTACAATTTTTTCTTCAGGATAACCTAAAGTGACAGCCTGTTGTTTTGCCGCATTCGTATTAACGATTACGCAAACAGCATAGGAGCCAAGCAGCTTGCGCCGAACCGGCGCAAGCTGGAGCAACCCCTCCGGCAAGAGGCCGTGAAAAGTTACAATTAACGGAACTTGACGCTGGACGGCGAATGGCAAAAAATAATAGCCGAACAGTTCTGAGTGAGCATGAATGAGGCCTAAATTTCCAAGATTTGCAGCACAATAGAAGCAGTGAAGTATTCGTAGAATTGTCTTCAGGCCGTCGGCGGCTTTCAGATCGAAGATAAAATTCTTCCACGCGGTTTGAGTGAACACCCTAGTTACTAATGGTCTAAAAACTGCAGAGCACAGGCTTGAACGAAGAATCTGTGCCCGTTCCATGACTACAGGAATCACATATTGACGCAGGCCCAAACGGTCGACTTTTTCGTGGTATTTTCTTTTCACATTGCTTTCAGTTACCACATGAAATTTTATGCCATGAATTTGTAACTGCTCAAGGTAGGTATCCATCCACGGTTGGTTGATCGATGGGAACCTCGGCGCTAGAACCAGAATTCCGGTTTTTCGAAGTATCTCTGCTTTAACATTCTTTGCGCTCATAATTTGGCATCTCCCTCATGAAGCAGCTAGAAACCAACCTATCGAGCTGGAATATCACGAAGCAATTTCACTGTACCAATCTCTCGACTTTTCATATCCATATGCCTCCAATGTACCGAAAAGTTCATTACATTCAGAAAATTGGTGCCTTACCCTCTCAATCTGCTCAGGGCTTCTCCTCCAACGAGCTATACGCTCAGATGACGACATCTTTCCTTCCATGACAAGGCTGGACTCCTTTGGGGCAAACCTTCCTTCATATCGGTAAGCATGCTTTTGGGGGCTTTTATGATACTCGCAAAACCTAGCATCAAAAGCTAAGTTGAATTTTTTTGCAATCGCTTCCTGGATCTTATCAGGATTTGTCACAAGGTCTTCGTAACGAAGCAGCATAACATCTGAACGCCGGAGCGCTATCTGGATTGCTTCGTGAATCGCTATTACGCCTGGGGCATCATAACGCCATTCCGTAAACTTCTGATTTTGTGGCCACCAGCTATGATCATGGCCAATAAAATATTCGTCGGGGTAGATTGGGTGGCGAGAAGAAATAACATCACGTATATCTCTGACCATAATTAAAATTGCGAGATCCTTTTTATTAATGTTCAGCTTATCAATTTGCTTTATGTGCAAAACATCCAACGGGGCCTTCGTCGCCCAGTTCCCTAATTTATGAAGCCGAAAAATAAAATACTGTTCAAATGGTTCAAATCGATATCCGGGAAGGCATGAACTGATCATATTATAAAGAAGCGATGTGCCACTTCGAGGAAATCCACATACGACTAGATGACTTTGATTAAACTTAAAAAGGGATCGTACCCCCTTGGAAACGAGGGAGTTAATTTTGACGTGAAGATTTTGGAGTGGGCTGTTTGCGTCTACATTGAGCATAGAGAGTCTTTCACGTTAGTACTGTTGGAGAGTTAGTCTGTTAGTATCATTAATTAAGCCCTTCGTCTCGAAATTTCCCCGTTAAAACTCTTGAGATGGGCATTTTTTATAGATAAGCATTATAGACATCCAGTGTTCTGGCAACAACATCGCTCAAATTGAAGTGCCGCATGGCATGGATTTTACTATTGATAGAAAGAGTTTTACGCTTTTCATCATCAGCCAAAAGAGTGTTGAGCACCTCAGTAAGATTGTCAATATCACCAGGCTCAAAAAGAACGGCAGTTTGCCCATCAATGGCCACTTCCGGGATTCCACCAACTCTACTTGCGACGCAAGGAACTCCAGCCGCAGCGGCTTCAGCGAGAACTAGCCCAAAAGCCTCCTCCCACAGTGATGGACAGACTAGCAAATCAGAAATACTTAATATTTTTTCCACATCATCGCGATACTTGAGAAAAAATATTCTCTTCTTCCCGTCAATTACTTCATTATCTGCAATCAACGCAGCCAGAGGACCTGCCCCCGCCACAATCAGGACGAAATCGTCCCTTATTGCAGAAAGGCAGCGAATGGCCGCGAGTAGACACAGAACGCCCTTTTCTTCACTCAATTGACCGACATAACAGATTATTTTCCTCCTTGAATTCTTGCCAAAAAGTTCAACTCTCAACTTTTCTTTTGCGACGTCTTTAACATCAAATCTTTCAAGCAAAATCCCATTAAAGATGGTGGTAATTTTTTCTGCTGGCACACCAGCATGATCCTGAAGTTGTAATGCTACATAATCAGAAACCGCTATATACTTATCAACCATATTAACCCATATGCGCCTCTTAAGCCGTTTTGCATAAGACAGGAGAGCATTACTATCAGTAGTTACATTAGTCACTAGACGAGATGTA
>VMSU01000095.1 GCA_013792005.1 Desulfobulbaceae bacterium | reverse complement strand
TGAGGTCTTAAAGAGTGATGATATCAAATCGCTCATCCTGGCCATGATCCCGGAGATGGTTGAACCTCTGGTCCTTGAAATTTCCGGCCATCAAGCCACACCTGAGGATTGGGATTGGCAGCTGCTTGACGAGCGGATGACCGCAGCCTTCGGTTTCGGCCATGGCATTGGAGAGGCGGAACAGGCCGGGATGAACCGCGACTCGCTGGTTCAACATCTGGTTGGGTTGGTGGAGGGGGCCTATCAGCGCCGGGAGGATGAGATCGGCGTTGCCAATATGCGCCACCTGGAGCGGATTATCCTGTTGCAGGTGGTGGATAGCCACTGGAAAGAGCACCTGCTCAATATGGATCATCTCAAGGAAGGCATTGGTCTTCGCGGATATGGTCAGAAAAACCCCCTTAACGAGTATAAGAAAGAGGGGTATGAGATGTTCATGGAGCTGATGACCACGATCAAGCAACAGACCATCTCGACCCTCTTTATGGTCCGATTGGTGAGTGAAGACGAGGTTCAGCGCTTGGAGCAGGCCCGGCGTGAGGAGCAGCAGGCCCTGGCTATGAAGATGCAGCGTAGCGACCAGGCGGCTGAAGAGAAGGCCCGGCAGCCGGTCAGCAGGGATGGAGATAAGGTTGGCAGGAATGACGACTGCCCCTGCGGCAGCGGCAGGAAGTATAAGCGCTGCTGCGGCCGGACCAAATAATTTGTAATCGTTCAGTAGCGCTGCAGACGTAAAGACCGGGCTGCAGACGTAAAGACCGGAGTGACGAGCATGGTACAGCAGGATTTTCAGGTCGATGGCTTTCTTTTTGGGGCGGTGAAATCCGGCATCAGGGGCAAGGACCGTCTTGATCTTGCCATGATCTATTGCACCGTGCCGGCAGCGGCGGCGGCGGTTTTTACCACCAGTCAGGTCAAGGCCGCCCCGGTGCTGTTGGGGATCGAGCGGATCAAAGGCGGCAGGGTGCAGGCCATTCTGGTCAACTCTGGCATCGCTAATGCCTGCACCGGCGCCGAGGGTCTGGACAAGGCTCGAACTGCCTCAGGCCTTGCTGCCCGGGCCTTGGGGGTTGATGAGGCTTTTGTTCAGGTATCGTCCACCGGGGTCATCGGTCAGCAGCTTGATCTTACCTGTTTCTCCCATGTCGGGCGGCTGGTATCTGAACTCGCCCCGGATAAGGCAATGGATGTGGCCAGGGCGATCATGACCACCGACACGGTGCCGAAAACCGCTGTCCGGACTGTAACCATCGCTGGTAAGCGGGTGACTATTGCCGGTATGGCCAAGGGGGCGGGGATGATCATGCCCAATATGGCGACCATGCTCTGTTACCTGATGACCGATGCGGCAGTGGAGCCCGAGTTGATGCAGCAGATTCTCAGTCGCAGCGTCGAGCTGTCGTTTAACCGGATCACGGTGGACGGCGATACCAGCACCAACGACACGGTCCTCTTTCTGGCCAGCGGCAGGGCAGGCAATGCGGCGCTTGCTGATCCTGCCTCGGCTGAGGCCATCCTCTTGCA
Source organism: Desulfobulbaceae bacterium (assembly GCA_013792005.1). Taxonomy (NCBI): domain Bacteria; kingdom Pseudomonadati; phylum Thermodesulfobacteriota; class Desulfobulbia; order Desulfobulbales; family Desulfobulbaceae; species Desulfobulbaceae bacterium. The sequence goes on along the minus strand of VMSU01000095.1, from coordinate 7,104 downwards.
GCAGGCGGTGGATGAGTTGACCAGGGATTTGGCCGTGCAGATTGTCGCGGACGGCGAGGGCGCCACTAAGCTGGTGACGGTTAAGGTGGTTGGGGCTCGATCAGAGAGTGATGCGGAGCTGGCTGCGCGGACGGTGGCCAATTCGCCGTTGGTTAAGACCGCCTTCTTTGGCCAGGATGCCAACTGGGGTAGGATCATTGCCGCCTTGGGCCGTTCGGGCATAGTTTTTGATCAGGCCAAGGTCGATATCGCCTTTGACGAGGCTCGCATTGTCGGCAATGGCCTCTGGCTTGGCGTTGAGGCGGAGCAGGCGGCGACCATGGTCCTCAAGCAGAAGGCCTTCACCGTGCTGATCACCCTCCAGGAGGGGGCAGGCTCATCGGCCATCCTTACCTGCGACCTTTCCATTGATTATATCAAAATCAACGCTGACTATCGCTCTTAGCAGTATCGTCTTAAGGCGACGACTTCCTGCCCGTGGTGAGCAGGGTGAGTATTTCCTGGACGGGGGTGAGGTTTTCCCCCTCTTCCTTGATCACGGTATGGAAAAAGTCGCAGCTGGCGCAGTTCCTGTGCTTGTCGACGAATGACCCCTGGATAATCCCCCCGCAGAAGGTCCCCGTTATTGCCCAACATGCCCGGCCCCCGTTAATGCCGTGATTAAGACCATGGGCCTTGAAACACGACACAGCCACACATTCACCAAGCTCAGCTACTTTGTTGCCCCCTGGCTGGCGTCCGCACTTTTTGTACTCCCAACAATTCAGCAGTGACATGCTCTTCTCGCCTCCCTGTTTTTTCGTTGCCCACCATGGAACCAGTGTCCCTGGCAGTTTCTGTAACTATCATAGTGTAATCGGGGCAAAAAAAGCAAGCGGTGCACGGGAGATTTTTTCTGGAGGGACTCTTAGTGGCCTACGCCGATCTCTCTCCATGGTGGTAGTGAAGATCCTGAAGGATCAGTCCGGGCAGCGCTGAGCGGAAATACCCTTCCTGGCAGTCCACCTGTTTGATCTCACCTTCCCGCTGATAGGCCGAGTAGCGGCAGCCACCAAGGCACAAGGGGAGGTAGGCGCAGGTCCGGCAGCGGGCTTCGTGGCGCCAGTGGCCTAAGTTGTGGATTTCAGCCAGATCAGGGGCGACCCCCTGCCGGATATCGCCGGACTGAAACTGCCGGTGGCCGATCATTGCCGGACACTTGTAGAGCCCCCCGTCGTGGTTGATGACCAGGGCGTCGGTAAGGTCCATCATGCACAGGGCGGTTGAGACCTTGGCCGAGTTGAAGCCCCGCTCCAGGATCTCTCTTCGCAGGGTCACCACCGCCTCGGCGTGCCAGGGTTCGTTGACTGAGAAGCAGCCGGTGGTGAAATCGGTGTCGGCGAGGGTGTCGGTCACCCCCATGGCGGCGGAGAAGTTTATTCTGCCCAATCGTTCGGGGGTGATGCCGCGGGCGGTCAGTTGGTCCAGGAGTTCAGGAAAGTGCTGCCAGGTCTCTTGGGTGAAGTTGCCGCCCAGGTCGACTCGAAGCAGTTGGCAGCTGGCGGCGAGGTTGTTGAGGATGGCCTCGAAGCTTGGATCGCCGTTCTTGAAGGGCCGCAGGTGGTTGTGGCTGGCCGCCGGGCCGTCGATGGTAATCTTGGCCCCCAGGAGGCCTAACTCGAGAAACTCTTCAACCAGTTGAGGGGTGAGTAGAGAGCCGTTGCTGACCAGGGAGAAGCCGAAGCCGATACCGTGTTCGGCCAAGGCGGGTTTGAGCAGGGTGGCGAACCGGCGGATGAGCTTGGGGTAGAGCAGGGGCTCGCCGCCGTAGAGGCTTAAGACCAGCCGCTCCTTGCCTTGTTGGCGACACCAGTTGGTGATGAAGGAGACGCTCTGGCGCACGGTGTCGTCGGTCATGCTCTGGCCGCTTTCTTTCTGCTTGCCCTCGTAACAGTACCGGCAGGCGAAGTTGCAGGCCATGCCCAGGATTACCGAGATAGTGGCCTTGGTCCGGTTGTGGTTGATCTCATCAAGAAAGCTGCGCATTGCCGCCTCATCGGCTGCCAGGTCGCTCACCCACAGGCCAAGGGCCTCCAGTTGGACCCGCAAGGGGCCGGGCGGGGTCTCGCCGGCCATTAACCGCTGGACGATTGAGGTGTCGAGGGCGGCCAAGGAGGCCTTGCGCGTTGAGTAGAGCAGGGTCTGCTGCGGGTCGCCCGGCAGGGCCAGGGTGACGAGGTAGTGAGTGAGGGGCATGGGTGTTGGGTGGCCTGAAAAGGTCAGGGGCCGTTGCCGGCCCCTGATGGAGGTGTGTTAATTCTCTTCTGTCGCTGTTGCTATCGGTCCGGTCTTGCAGCAGGCACCGGTAGCGGCGATCTCGGCTGGGCTCAGGCCGTGGTCCAGAATCAACAGGGTGTACTCTTCCATGGGAAACCTCCATAGGTGGGGGGAATGGTGAGGCGGGAGTTTGATCCCGCCGGGTCGCATTTCACCTCCCAGTATGGCAGCTCAGGAGTTCCTGGGTCAAGTGGTAATTGAGAGTCCCCCCCTTTTTTTGCCTGATCGTGGCCATCAGAAGTGAAAACGCAACCCGGCTTCCAGCCAGCGGTCGGCGTTAATGTGCGCCGCATGATCATAGTGGCTGCCGTTAAAGAGGTTGGTGGCGGTGGCGAAGAGGTCGAGGCGGCGGCGCTCGTTAAGGTGGATCGCCTTGGTGGCGGTGAGGTCCCAGGTCATGGTGTCGAGGCGTTCGTTATAGCTGGCATCCCAGGTGTTCAGCCAGGTGTAGTTGCCGGAGAGGCGGCAGTGCAGCTCCCAGGGGCCTTGATAGTCGAAGATTAGGTTGGCGAGGATGGTCTCACCTGGATCTTTGATGGAGTTGCCTGGATCAAAGGTCGCGTCGGTCTCTTGTGCAACGAAGGTGTAGTTGGCGATCAGGGCCAGGCCATGCCAACGTTCGCTCTCAAGCTCCACCTCCAGCCCATCCCTGACCACCCCGTCGCCATTGATGTAAACCAGGTTTCTGGCGGTGTCCGGGTCATCGATCCAGCGGTGGTTCGAGTCGTGGTGGAAGGCGGTGGCCTTCCACCGGATATTGGGGATTGCGGTGTTTTCCAGGCCCAGTTGGAAGGTGTTGACGGTCTCGGACTCGAGCGCTGGATTGATTTGATAGGGGGGCCTGACGAAGTTCGATTGTTTAAAGTTCGTGACCGGGCGGCGAAAGCCACGGGCCGCTAAGGCCCGCAGCAGGGTGGTCTCATTTACCTGGTAGGTCAGGCCCAGGCTGGGGCAGAGCTGGGGATTGGCAATGGAGTTTGAGTCGTAGCGCAGGCCAGGGGTGAGGGTGGTCCGGCCGAGCTTGATGGTGTCGTTGAGGTACAGCGCCCAGGTCTCCTGGCTGATAGGGTTTGGGCCCCGCACCTCGAACTTGTATTCGTCATAGTTGTTGCGGTAGGTCTCGGCCCCGAGGGAGAGGGCGTGGCGGCCAAGGTCGCCGTACAGCCGCATTGCCCCGGAGTGCTCTTTTTGCTCGGTGGCGTAGTTGTCGATGAGGGTGTGGCTTGACAAGGGCCACTCATTGTAGTCGGCGGTTTTTTTGTTGAGCAGCGAGCCGTAAAGCTGGAGGTGGAGGTGGTCGCCCAGGGGCCGGGTCAGGGTGGCGGTGGCGAGCCGGTCGGACTCGTCCCAATTGGCGCCAAAATCAATCTCGTGCCAGGCCAGATAATTGTAGGCCGGCTTGAATTGACCCATGGATACGGTGAGGGTGGTCTGGCCGGGCAGGGGGGCGCTGAGCTTGGCGTAGAGGGTGTCGCGGTCGAGCCAGCGGTCGTCCCGCAGGCCGTCTGAGCTGAGGAGTCCGCCGTGGAGCAGATAGCCCACCGGTCCGGCCTGGCCCGTCACTTGGGCCGAGGCCCCGTGGGTCTGGTGCTCGCCATAGGAGGCGGTCACGGTGCCGGAGGGGGTGGGGCTGTTGCCGGTGTCTTTGGTGATGATGTTGACCACCCCGCCGAAGGCTGAGCCCCAGGTCGAGGAGGCCGGCCCCTTGATCACCTCCACCCGCTCGATGATCTCAACCGGGATCTGATTGGTCAAGCTGTAATCCGAGGCCATATCGCTCCAGCGCACCCCGTCCAGGTAAACTTGGACATCCTCAAAACGGGAGCCCTGGATATGGATGGTCGCCGCGTTGGCCACTTCGCGACCGGCATCGCTCACCAGCACCCCCGGCACATGGGCCAGCACGTCTTGCAGGGAGTGGGCATTCCAGCGTTCGATCTCCTGAGCGGTGATTACAGTGATGTTCTCCGCCACCTGGGTGATCGGCTTGGGGGCGTGGGTGGCGGTCTGGACGGTGGTCAGCTCTGCCTGGTCGAAGTAGAGGCCGAGGTCGTCATGTCCCAGGCCGGCGGTCTGGATCGGTTTCTCCATTCCTGCCGCGTGCGAGATGGCGGTGGTCAGGGCGAGGGTCAGAAGGGTGGTGATGGTAAGCAGGGAGTATGATCGCTTCATAAAGATCTCCTGTAAATAAATAAGTGGTATCTTGTATAGAGGGGGGAATCTGCGCCAGGGAGACGGCAGCAGGCCGGACATGGTTTAAGTTGCCGACCGAGACCTTCCGCACGAAAATTGATATCCTTTCTCTGGTGGTCAATAGATGATGAAATTGAGCCAGAGTTGTGTTAATGTGCCAGTTTAGCCAGTGGTTAAGCATAATTTTATTAATCTTTTCATCGCGATCATGCAGAACAGTCTTATCAGTCGCTTTGTTACCCTTGTCTGCGCTACGCTGCTGGCCATGGTTATCCCTCGCCCAGCGCTTGGCTTGGTCCTTGTGGTCCAGTCTTCGGCCGCTGAGGTTTACCAACAGGCGGTCTCGGGCTTTACTCAGGCCTTTACTCCCGGCGTTTCGCTTCCCGGGATCTCTTCCATCGAGAAGGTCGAGATCGTAGTCCTTGATCCGGCTTCATCTGACACTATTCAATTAACTACCCAAAAACACCAGTCCCTGCAACCAAAAATAATCGTTGCGGTGGGCAGCCTCGCCCTGAAGTCGGTCGCCTCCTTCTCCGGGCCGGTTCTTTTCCTGATGGTCCCTGATCCGGATGCCATTGTCCCCAAACATTCCGACCTCTCCGGGGTTTTGATGACGGCAGGCCCGGCCCAGCAGCTTGCCGCCATCAAGGAGATCTTTCCTGGCAGCGCTCGAATCGGCCTGCTGCACAACCCGGCTACCTCCGAAGATTTTCTGAAACTCTTGCAACAAGCGGCCGCGAGCGCCGGACTGACCTTGGTCAGCATCCCGGCAGCGTCCGACCGCGAGGCGATTCGGTCCGTGACCGAGTTGCAAGGGTTGATGGACGTCTTGCTGCTGACCCCCGAAACCTCGCTGGTCAGTCCTGCCCTGCTCGAAGCCCTGACCCTGTTGTCACTGGAGAAGAAAATTCCACTGGTCGCTTTCGCCCCCAAATACTTAATGCAGGGAGCGGCGCTGGTTGTTTTTTCCTTGCCTGAGGCAATGGGCCGTCAGGCGGGGGTAATGGTCAGGGAGCGTCTGAGCCGACCTTTTTCGAAGACCATTTCCCGTGAGTATGCCACAGAGATCATTCTCCTTACCAATCCCCGAATTATTCAAAAAATGGGAATCTCTGTTGTTCCGTCCACCATCAATAAAGGTAAACTGTTGCCATGAATTTGCCTCATAGCTACCTACTTAACAGTTTCATGGCCAGGGTTCTTGGCGCCATGATGTTGGTGCTGATAGTGACCACGATGGCCCTGAATGCGTATTTCTCGCATCAGAATGCCGAGCGGTTCAAGGCCAACCTTATTCAGCACAGCCAGAGCCTTGGCCGCACCTTGGCCAGAAGTAGCCGGGTCGCTGTCTTTACCGGTAACAAGGATCAGCTCGCCAGGGTTGCGGCGTCACTGATCACTGAAAAAGAGTGTCAGCTGATCGCTTTTTTTGACGAAAACGGTATGCTGCTTCAGCGCTATAAAGGGAAGGGCTACTGGGGGAATTTGGAATCTTTGATCGATGATATTTTTACTCACCATATTCGGGATCAACACATGGGAACCTCCTTGGCCAAGGAGGTCGGCTCAAGTATTCTGGTGGTCGAGCCAGTAATGACTGAGGCGAAATACACCACCGAAGAAATATTTGCCGATAATTTAAGTGATGGTCAGCTTGCGAGGTCGGCATCGCTTATTGGCTATGTGGTTATGATCACCGACAGCTCTTTAATCCATAAAGAGACCCGGTCCGTGTTTGTTCGGGATACGGCTATCATTATCAGCATTACTTTGCTCAGTTGTCTGCTTACCCTGATAGTTATTCACTATTTTGTCGCCTTGCCCCTGCGCAGGCTGGTGTTTGAGATCCGGCGGTTAAGTGACAATGGGGGGGGGCACGCTGCAAGTTCGGGTGGTCCTGACATTCCCAGAGATTTTTCGGAGATAATCACTATCCTGCAGACGTCATATAACACCATATATGAGCTTAAAAATACCTTGGAGGAGAAAGTTGAATATCGTACCAAGCAGTTGGATGCCAGCAACCAGGAGTTGACCGCTCAAAAGAGAGCGCTGATCAGCGCTAATGAACAACTGTCCGACACCTTGATCCAGTTGCAGGCAGCGCAGACCCATCTGGTCCAGTCAGAGAAGATGGCGGCGCTGGGGATGCTGATTTCCGGATTGTCTCATGAGATCAAGAATTCAATCAATTTTATCGCCGGTTCGTTGCCGTTGCTGGAGATGACCCTTGCCGCTGCCCTGAAGGGTGGAGGTGAATGTCATTCTGCCAGGATCAATGTTTTGCTGGCCAATATTCGTGAAGGGGTTGATCGCACCGTACGGGTCATAACCGATCTGGCCACCTTTTGTCATGATGGAGGCACTGTGTTCTCGTCAATCGACATTTTGCCGGGGCTTAAATCCGCAGTTGCCATTGTTCGTCGCGAGTTTGGCAAGCGGATTGCCATTTCCGAGGATCATGCTGAAGTTTTACCGATGATCAGGGGACTTGGCGGTCAATTGAACCAGGTTTTTCTTAACCTCTTGTTGAATGCTGCTCAGTCCATTGACGATCAGGGTGTGATCTCAGTGAAGAGCTGGAAGGAGGCC
>VMSU01000094.1 GCA_013792005.1 Desulfobulbaceae bacterium | reverse complement strand
CGGGCTCAATGGCCTTGGTTTGGGCATTGTTAAAGATCTTTCCTTCCTTGAACTTGCCGTTTTTGTTCATCTCTTTTTCGGCAGTTTTAAAGGCATCCCACCAGTCATAAAGCACTTTTCGCTCGTCGCTGCCGTATTTAGCTATTATCGATTTGCCGTCATTGTGAAACATCGCCTCACTGTCGACCAAGGCAGCGTTGATCATGGCGTTCAAGTCGCCTGAGATCTCAAGCTTCTCGCCATCGGGCGTAACCGTGGCTCCAGAAGCTTGAAACATTTTGGTCAGGCGGACGATCTTTTCTTCGCCTTTGGCTTTCAAAGTGAAAGAAACCTGTTGCCCGGTATAGTCCACCAGCTTTTTCTGAACAACAGGGATGTAATATGACGACTTCTTGGATATCATATTATAGAGGTTGTCCATATAATCCAAGAGATTCTTGCCGGCAAATACCGGCGACATCAGTACTATGAACAAGCCCCAGAAGCCGACAAACAGAACAAGCCCTAAGCTGAATTCCTTTTTATTGGCAATCATGCGTGTGCCTCCTTCCCGTGAGTACTGTGTCCTTCACCTTTTAAAGTTTTAATATTTGAAAAAAACGTCCAAAAAACCCAAAGTGAAAATACCGAAATTACAATAAAGAAGGCATAGATGCCTATATTTTCGAGGAGTTTTCCGGTGTCGGGGTCGAGGGGGATTAACCCCATCTTTGCAAGTTTGACCGGCAAGGCGAAGACCCGGTTGATGAAACCTGCCATAACTGCGGTGGCGTAGAAACCGCAGATCGTCTGGCCAGGAACCACTTTTGTTACCAAGGAGCCGATCTGGATACCGATCAGTGAGCCCAGTAACATTCCCATGGCCAGGGTGTAGAAGATGAAACCATAGATGGCGTACTGGCCAAGTCCAGCGTAACCGGCGGTGAAGATGATTTGGAAGATATCGGTGCCGACTGTGGTGGCGGAAGAAACACCTAACGCGTAGACGAAAATGGGGAAAGTCAGGAAGCCACCGCCGACTCCCATGATGGCGGCTGCCAGGCCGACAAAGGCCCCGGAAAGAATCAGAAACCAAGCTGAAAGCTTACGGCCGCCTGGGACGATGCTTTGATCAAAATGAACCATAGGCGGGATATTCATTCCTTGCAGTTTCTGGGCAAGGCCGGTCATGGTTCCCGCCTTGAATATTTTCTGCTCTTCTTCTGATTTCTGGGCCAGTCCGGCAGCGGCCTTACGGGCTTTAAAGAAGTCCATCAGGGAATAAAATGACAAAAAGCCCAGCATGAAAACGTAGATAGAGGTGATGAAGGCATCACTCATTACCGGATTGGCGTCATAGATGCTGCGGTTGATGGAGCCGCCAAGGGTGGCTCCGCCCATGGATCCCAGGATGAACCACAAGGCCAGGCCGATCGAGATGTTGCCCATCTTGCGGTGCAGGACGCTACCCATGATCGCCTTGGCAAAGATGTGGAAGAGGTCGGTGCCGACAGCAAGGATACCTTTGACGCCGGCGCTCATCAGGGCGGGGGCGATGATGAAACCGCCGCCAGCGCCGATGCAGCCGGTAATCAAACCGGCGCAGATACCGACGCCGATAGAGGCGAAAAAGATGGTTGGGGTATAGAAGGCTGGTGAGTACGCAGTTTTACCGCCGATGAACGAGGGGAGTATGCCGGAGATGTCCTCGGCGTAAGCGACTCCGAACAACATGATCGGCAGGCAGAGCAGTCCTAGGATAACGAGTCGCTTGGGGTCGCGGATGATTCGTTGCGAGGTCTCAATCTCCCAGTGGGCATGGGCCCTCGCTCCCATCATCATGAATTGACCGATCTCTTTGATAATGTTCATTTTCTTTCTTTTCTCCTTGAGGTGTTGTGGTTGGTAACTAAGGTAGATTATTTTTGGCTACGCAGGCATGCTCGCCCACTTAGTCATTTCGCCGTGACATTGGAGTCTTTTCCCTCTAGTTATTCGCTGGTGATGGAGTAAAACTGGAACAAGGGTGGGGGCTGACTCGTTGGTTTAGCTTGGCATGCTCATGTGCTTTTTTATCTGTGCCAGTTCAATCTTTTCTTCTTGGATGCGTTTCTTCGCATAGGCATCCTTGATTTTCTCCAGCAAGGGGTCAAGTTCCATCGGTTTCATTAGATAATCGAAGGCCCCTAACTTCATTCCCTCTATCCCGGATTCAACCGAGGCATGGCCTGTAAGCATGACCACCTCGATAAGTGGCTTGATTCGCTTGATCTCCCTCAATGTTTCGACGCCATCCATGCCGGGCATCTTTACATCCAGCAGTACAACATCAAAGTCACCGGTGTTAATCTTCTCAATAGCTTCTTTGCCGCTACTTGCAGTTTCGCATTGGATGTTTCTTTTTTGCATTCTCTTGGTAGTTGTCTCTAGAAAATCTTGTTCGTCATCTACGATCAACACCTTGAAATTCGTCATATTCATTTCTCCTTTTTTTGTGGTAAAATAAACGTAACTGCCTGGGTTATTATGGTTTTGTAAGGTGAAGCTATTTTTTTAATCCGAGATTACACAGTTTGATAATCGGTAGTTTTAAGGTGAAAATGGCTCCGCCATTTTTTTTGTTTCGTACTTCAATCAAACCTCCTAAGGATTGGGTGATGTTGTAACTGATAGATAAACCTAAGCCCGTTCCTTTTCCCGGTTCTTTTGTGGTAAAGAACGGGTCGAATATATTGTCCATAATTTCAGGGTTGATTCCTGGGCCGGTATCACCGAAATCAACCAGGATGTTCTGCCCATCGACTTTGCTTGTTATGTCTATTGTTCCATGTTTGCTTATGGCATCCATGCTATTGTTTAGAATATTCAGAATAACCTGCTGAATTTGAGCGCCGTCAGTCATGATGGTCGGGATATCATTTTGCAGGTATTTATTGATGGTGATATCACTATTCATTGCCGAGTTTTCAATAAAAGAGATCACCTCTTCAATAAGAAGATTAATATTTACCGATTCCTTTTCAGCTTCGATCTTTCGTGAAAATCCCAGCAGTCTGTGGGTGACGCAGCTGGCTCGTGATACATGTAATTTGATTTTGGCAATAGATTTACGGTATTCACTCAAGTGCATCAACTTTTCGGGATCTTCTTCATCCAGAAGCTCTCCAATCCACCCGGACTGATCTGTGATCAATTGCAGAGGATTGTTTACCTCATGGGCGACACCAGCCGCCATTCTGCCAAGTGACGCCATCTTTTCGACCTGGAGCATTTGGCTGTCAATGCCCGCTCTTTCTCGGTCCGCGACTTCAATTTTGTTAACCATATGCCGAATTATTACGATCGATGCGGCAATGATCATTAGTGAGGCGCCAAGCAGGGTAAAAAGGTCCATGTTGCGTGCATGATAAAACACCTCAAAGACACTTTTGGTTTCTAGTTTGATTAGCAGGAGCCAGTCTCCGTCTTTGAGCCAGTTTGTTACATAGATAAAGTTGTTGATCTCAGTGACTTCAGAGCCAGTATGGTAGCCAAGTAGTTTTTTTTCGTCCTCGGTCAGGCTATCGGTGTTGAACCGGTCGGGAGTTTGCAATTTTCCTGTCCGGTTAACAATAAAGGCATCACCTTTTTCGCCGATCTTGGCGCTTTGTAAGAAACCATTGAGTAGTTCCGAATTGATAGTGGCACGCAATACCCATTTTTTTAGTGGATCTGATACCGCAACCACAAGATGGGGCACACCACGAAAACCGAGAAAAATGTCGCTGATGTGGCTCCCATTAACCATAACTTCTTGGAACCACTCTGCATCGGCATAGTTTTTATCGATAAGTTTTTGCCGATATGGGCCAACATAGGTTACATGCTTTCCGGCTGCATCAATGACTCCCAAATCAACAATGCCACCTTTTGATACTGCAGAAAATATTCTATCTAGTTCATCTTGGTTTGAAAAATCATTGTAGGAATAAAGTTGGATGAGTTGGAGTAACAGTATTTTCTGGTCGTTAATGAAAAGATTAATTACTTCTGTCCTGTCTACTGCAATTCTCTTCAGGCCGTTGGTTGTATCTGTTAAATATGAATTTTGATAAAATTGTGATGAACTCCACGAGATCATCAGTAGCGGAAGTAACGCTATTAAAATAAATGTAATCGAAAACCTTTTTTTTATTCTTGAGTAATATGAACTATTTTTTTTCATTTTCTACTCATAGTTATAGTATTAATATGAATTTCAGTACTCAAGACCATTATGAGAAATAATACTTTTTGTGCACAATGTTAAGTTCATTGAATAAGGGAGTATTTCATCTATTCCACATGCAACAGCTCTATTTTTGTATAGTTCAAGCAATTGGTCAGAGGTTATTGCCACCAGCTTAATTTTATTGAATTCTTCGGTGCTTTTTATTTGGATGCTCATGTTAATGGCATCATTATCGTTTTCTGTCATGTCGAGAAGTACCAAATCAGGATTGAATACCATCAACTTAATCTTTGCGTCCGGTCCGTAGGAGATATGGTCAGTAATGAAATTATTGTTTTCAGTTCTTAAGTTGCCTAGAAATTCAATAAGAAAACTCATGAAAACTTTATTGTCAGAATTTGTATCATAAATGAATAGAATTTTTTTTGTCTTGAAGGGTAAGATAGAATCAGGAATAGGCATGTTGAATTTAACAAAAAAATCGATCATATCAGCGTGATGAACAAATTCTTCTGTGTTATTGGTTGGGTCGGTCTTTAAGCCTCTCTTTTCAATCCACCGTCTCACGCGGTCTGGAGATACTCCGCAGACATTGGCGACTTGGTCTATGCTTAATAGTTTGTTTTTCATAGTATTTTCTGTTGAAAAATTCGATTGTGTTGATGTCTTATTGTTGGGTTAGCATTTATTGTGCCAATCTTGGAGGATGGACTGTGTGGAGATAATTAGTTTGTGATTATGGATAGTTATAAGTAGTGATTGGTGTTTGTGGCTGAGGTCAAGGTGAAGGCATGGCAGGCGCCTATGTGTATATTCGGTGATAGAGAAGTCCAGGATAGTGTTCCGATGCCCGATAGATAGAGGTTTTTGGGGGTGTGTAAATTTGGTGACAAATAAGTGTGGTTATGGTTACTTCAGGTGAAATTTTAATGTGTGAGGTTAATGGTGGGATTAAACCAACTCGAGCCGAATGAAAAATTAGTTGAACTGCTTGAAAAGCAGAAACAGGATCTTGTGGTCCGGATTCTAAAAAAGCATGAAGAGGTCAAAGCAGAGAAGGTTTTTTCAGAACAGATCCTTGCCAATCTTTCAGACCTTTTTTTTGTCATGACGGAAGATTTTGTGGTTGTTAATTCAAATGAAGAGTTTCTCACTCTGCTTGGCTTCTCTTCAGATGATTATGGCAAACTTTGTTTTGATACATTTTTAGCTGACGATGCGTGTAGCTGGATTAAGGAACTTGTTATTGGAGGGGAGTTCAGGAATATTGAGACGGAATTTAAAACTCGTGAAGGGGGAGGCCTTCGAGTCAGTTTGAAAGGTTCCACCTTTATTACCGAATCGGAGCAGGTGCTTCATATGATCATTGCCAAGGACATGAGCGATGCTCATAAGATGATGTCCAGGATTCGAGAAGCTCAGGAGCAGTTGATCCATTCTGGGAGATTGGCCAGTCTTGGCGAGATGGCAGCGGGGATAGGCCATGAGTTGACTCAGCCGTTAAACGCAATTCTGCTTTTTGCTCGAAATTGTGTGAAGAGCCTGGAAGGAACGGCAATCGACAAACTGTTGCTGGAAGATAATCTGCAAATAATTATCGATCGTGTCATTAAGGCATCGTCTATTATCAAAAGTCTAAAAAGTTTCGCACGCAAGGATTCGTCTAATACTTATCCCGTTGAGATTAATTCTATTGTGATGAATATTCTCAAATTTCTCGGTACTCAGCTTGCCCTGTCAGATATTGAGGTCGAACTGGATCTCGATAGCAGTATTCCGCAAACAATTAATCATGAAGTCAGGCTTGAACAGGTTTTTATCAATGTCATTCAAAATGCCGTCCAGTCGATGGGGGATACCCCGGCGCCACATTTGACCATAAAAACCTATCTGGCACAAAATATTGAGCCTGAGACCCTATTGGAGAAAGAGTATATTGTGATCTCCATTCGGGATACCGGCGCTGGAATTTCTTCTGATGCGATGGGCAGGATTTTTGACCCGTTTTTCACTACCAGGGAAGTTGGATCAGGAATGGGTCTTGGCCTGTCCATAGTTGATCGTATCGTCCGCGGCAGCGGCGGTTTTGTTAAAGTAGCAAGCACCCCTGGAAGTGGTTCCTGCTTTTTTATTCACCTGCCTCCTTACAGTAAAGAAGGTGCATGATCCATAAGGATAATCTTTGTATGAAACATGGTAACATTATGGTGGTTGATGATGATTCCTATCTTCTAGCGGCCATTCATCAGACGCTTGTCCTGCACGGTTATGAGGTAGATAGCTTTGATAAACCGGCAGAGGCGCTGGCAGTTCTTGCTTCAGGAAGTTATCTGGCCGTGATTGCTGATATAAAAATGCCGCTTATCGATGGGTTGGAATTCTTGCAGCGGGCCAAGGGTGAATGCCGGGATTTGCCGGTGATTATGATTACCGGGCATGGTGATGTGCATATGGCAGTCAAAGCCATGAAGGAAGGCGCCTACGACTTTCTGGAAAAACCGGTGGACGAGGATGTGCTGCTCGTTTCCCTTGCCCGGGCCGTGGAAAAAATGAAGCTGGTGATGGACAACAGAGGTCTGTGCGAGCAACTGGAACTTGCAAGGGAGAAACGTGATAGGTTTCATGGCCTTATTGGTGCCCATCCATTGATGCGGCGTCTCTACTGCACCATCGAGATTGTGGCAAAAGAAGATGAACCAATCTTGATTGCCGGCGAAACCGGAACGGGGAAAGAGTTGGTGGCGCGGGCGATTCACAATTTGTCAGATCGGTGTGATAAACCATTTGTTGCAGTCAATATGGGTGCAATTCCAGCAGAAATGCTGGAGGCCGAGTTGTTTGGCTACGAAAAAGGCGCCTTTACCGGTGCCGGCCAGACCAAGATCGGCAAATTTGAATTTGCAGGAGAGGGGACCATTTTTCTTGATGAAATTTGCAGTATGCCTGTCAATCTCCAGTCGAAACTGCTGCGTATTCTAGAAGATAGGGCCATTACCAGGTTGGGCGCGAATAATTCTATCCCCGTGCAGGCGCGAATCTTATCAGCGACGAACAGTGTTCTTGCCGATGAGATAGAGACCGGGCGTTTTCGGCAGGATCTGTATTTTCGACTGAATGTGTTGCCGATTACGATGCCACCATTAAAAAAACGGGTGTCGGATATCCCTCTGTTGTTTGATTTTTTCTGTAGAGAGTATGGCAAGGTGGCTGCATCTTTTGATTTGGCGATCATTCGGCAGTTATCTCAGCGAGATTGGCCGGGAAATGTCAGGGAGTTTAAAAATTATGTCAAAAGATTGTGCGTTTACCAGGACGATATCCATGGATCTGCCATCGATGATTCGATGGCAGATCCCATGGTCCATAATGATCATAGGGTTGTCCCTTTGCGGCAAGCAGTGGATGAAGCTGAAAAAAATCATATAATCAATGCCTTGCGTATGCATGGCGGTCATGTGATTGCTGCCCACAAGACCTTGATGATTTCGAGAAAATGTCTGTATGATAAGATTAATAGATATGGAATAGATTTATGTTCTTTTAGAGTAGCTCAGGGTCACGAGCTTGATCAATAGTTAGTGAATTCCATAGGTGGTTATAGTTCAGGATCATGGCCGGACGATCTTGCGACTTACGTTTCGATAGGGTGACAAATTTTTCTGTTGTCAAAAGAGGCCCTTAATGTGATAGAATGTTGAAATTATGTCGGGTCTGGAGCGAGGCGTCTTCGAGGTTATGATGGGGCCAGTGGTCTAATTTATTTTTTCAACAAGGGAAGGTGAACTATGCTGTTCAGGGTGATACAAAAAGATGGGCTGAAACGCCTGTTTGAGTTGCTGGTTGCTGAGAATACGGTGATCGGCCCTGTTGAAATTGGCACCGACCGACATGGTCTGCCGATCCATGGTTTTTCCGAGGTCTTCGACTTCCATGATGTCAGGTTGGATTACAAGACCACCAAACTACCTGCGAAGCAGTATTTTCTGCCCTTTAGAGAAGATCTTGCCACATTTCGATTGTCGGGTAAGGATTGGGATAAGGAAGTTGATTACCACAGCACCAAGCAGCACGTTTTTTTTGGGCTCCATGCCTGTGATATCAACGCGTTGAATAAACTGGACAAGGTATTGCTCGGCGGGGCTTATCCGATGCCCTACTATGCGGCCAAACGGCAGAATATGTTCATCATTGGCATTGATTGCTTGCCTCAGCCCTATTGCTTCTGCCGGTCAATGGGATCTGATACCGCCCTCCATGGTTTCGATATGTTCATTACTGATCTTGGGGGAAGCTATTTTGTTGAAATTTTGTCTGATACTGCCTTCAATCTGCTTAAGCAGGTCGAATCTCGAGAACCGGTCGAGGAGGACCAGGTCAGTTACCAGCAGGTGGTGGCTGATAAGAACAAGAAATTCACTACCCATGTCGACACTACCGATCTGACCAAGATCCTGGACATGGAGTTTCAGTCCGAGGTCTGGAAATACTGGGGCGACAAGTGTCTCTCCTGTGGGACCTGCGCCAATGTCTGCCCTACCTGTTATTGCTACACCGTACACGAGCAGGTGGATGTCGATCTTTCCAGGGCAACCAAGACCAAGATGCTCTATTCCTGTAATTTTATCGATTTTGCCGAGGTCGCGGGCGGGCATAATTTCAGGCCCGAACGACATGGCCGATTGAAGTATCGCTACTATCACAAGCACCGGGGGTTTGTTGAGGCTTATGAGGAGTCACTCTGCGTTGGCTGTGGGCGCTGCGGCGAGTCCTGCCTTGCCGAGATTACTGTGCCGGAAGTGATATCAAGTGTGCGCGGAGGGACGATATAATGGGCAATAAACTTGAATTTGTGCCAATCACCCATGGGCATTACCATCGACGGACCGATCTCGCCGCATTTGAATTTACCTACAAGGCAGAGATTACCAGCATCCACCGGCTAACCGAATATGAAAACCTGTACCGGATTCAGATTATCGATCCTAGAGAACGGGATCAGTTTGACTTCCTCCCCGGACAGTTTTTGATGCTGGAGATTCCCGGTATCGGTGAGGCCCCGTTTTCTATTTCGTCATCTCCTTCGCGGAAGGGGGATGTTGAACTGTGTATCCGACGGGTGGGTAGTCTCACCGATTTTCTGGCCAAAATCGAGCGCGGTACCCAAGTAGGCTTGCGCGGCCCCTTTGGCACCAGTTTCCCCATGGAGAAGATGAACGGCCAGAATATCCTGCTGATCGCAGGTGGTTTGGGTCTTGCCCCCTTACGCGCTCCCATTGCCTATGTTCAGGAGAACCGGAGCCGCTTCAATGCCGTGGATATCATCTATGGCACCAAAGATCCCTCGCAACTGCTGTTCACCTATCAGTATGATATGTGGCGGGCCGATGATTTGAATCTTCATGTGACCGTTGATCATGCTGATGACACCTGGACTGGGCGGACGGGATTGGTTACCAAGATTTTGGAGGAGTTGTTTGCCGAGCGGGGTGATGATTATTTCCAGAACACCTTTGCCATTGTCTGTGGCCCGCCGGTGATGTTCAAGTTTGTCTGTAACATGCTTAACCAGAAAGATATTCCGATGCAGAAGATGTTTGTATCCCTTGAGCGGCGAATGCATTGCGGCATGGGCAAGTGCTGCCGTTGTAATGTCGGGTCGACCTACACCTGCCTGAGCGGGCCGGTTTTTGATTACTGGACCGTACTGAATCTGAAGGAGGCAATCTGATGACCGAGACACCTGTTCAACCGAAAACCTTTCTGGGCGTTCCCGTCTATCGGCCCAAGGTTGCCTTTTTCGAGCTTTCCTCATGTGAGGGGTGCCAGTTACAGATTCTAAACAACGAGGCAACCCTGCTTGATTTCCTCTCTCTGGTGGAGGTGGTCAAGTTCCGCGAAGGGATGAGCGGCGGCACGGACGACTATGAGATTGCCTTTGTCGAGGGCAGCATAACCCGTCCGGATGAGGAAGAGCGGCTCAAGGTAATCCGTAAGAATGCCAAGGTCTTGGTGGCTTTTGGTTCCTGCGCCTGTTTTGGCGGGGTTAA
Source organism: Desulfobulbaceae bacterium (assembly GCA_013792005.1). Lineage (NCBI taxonomy): Bacteria > Pseudomonadati > Thermodesulfobacteriota > Desulfobulbia > Desulfobulbales > Desulfobulbaceae > Desulfobulbaceae bacterium. The sequence goes on along the minus strand of VMSU01000094.1, from coordinate 6,329 downwards.
TCAGCTGAAAAATCGTTTCAACCTGGATTGGGTGAAGAAAGAGGTGTATGGCGACCATCCGATTGAAACCTCCGAGGTTAAGCCGCTGGATGCGGTGGTGACTGTTGATCTTAAGATTTATGGGTGTCCGGTAAAAAAGGAGGAGGTTGAGCGAATTGTCACGGCGCTAGCCATCGGCAGCGAGATCGTCTACCCCAAATATCCGGTCTGTATGGAGTGCAAGGCTAACGGTAATATCTGCCTCTTTGATGTCGGAGAGCCCTGTCTGGGGCCGATTACCCAAGGAGGTTGCGACGCCTGGTGCCCGAACAGCAGGTCCGGGTGTGGGGGGTGCCGAGGGCCGGCTGCGGACAGTAATGTCGAGCAGTTGATCTGCATCATGGAACAGTATGGGTTCTCGAAAGATACAATCATTGATCGTTTGGAGTGTTTTGGCGGTTTTGCTTCATATGTCGGGCCGCTCCGCAGTGGGCAGAAGCCATAGTGCGGTCATTGACCTTACAGTGGCTAGCAGCGAGCTGCCATAAATGACAGTTCGACCATTCGTAGGATCAGGTCAATTGTTCTCGAGTAATTTTATTATAGGGTGGGAGTAGCGTATGAAGGTCAATTGCGACATCAATGTCCATCATCTTACCAGGGTTGAAGGTCACGGCAATATTAAGATCAGCATTCAGGATGGTGTTTTGCGCCAGGCCACGTGGGAAGTCGTTGAGACGCCAAGGTTTTTTGAGGCGATATTGGTCGGCAAGAAATGGGATAACGCCCCGTGGATCTGTGGTCGCATCTGTGGTATCTGCTCCATCGGCCATACCTTGGCCAGTATCCGAGCGGTGGAAAATGCCTTTCTCATGGTCCCCACCCTCCAAACCACAAGGCTCAGGCTGCTGTTGAAACATATGGAAACATTGCAGAGCCATATCCTCCATCTCTATTTCTTGGCAGCGCCTGATTTTTTGAATATCGGCAGTGTGTTTCCGTTAATCAAATCGAGTCCTGAGGTGGTTGCTCGAGCCGCGGGCCTTAAAAAACTGGCCAATGACATGTGCGATTGTGTTGGAGGCAGGCGTCTGCATCCGACAACGACTGTGGTCGGAGGTTTTACTATGCTGCCGGACCGCAAGGAACTTGCTGTTTTCCGTGAAAGACTGGCTGACTCAATCCCGGGGCTTGTCGCTACTGTCGAGTTATTTAAGACGTTCAGTCTGCCTGATTTTTCTCGGGAGACTGAATTTGTCTCGCTGAAAGGGGCGCAGGATTATCCCTTTATCGGCGGCGATTTGATTTCGACCGATGGGGTAGTGAAGGGTGAGTCGGAATACCGGCAGATGACCAATGAGTACCTGGTGGACCAGTCTACCTCCAAATGGAGTAAACTGTCACGGGAGGCGTTTGCTGTCGGGTCTTTGGCCAGGGTCAATAATAATTTTAAATTCCTCCATCCTTTGGCCCAGGATGTGGCCGCCGAATTCGGTTTGACTCCGGTTAACCATAATCCTTACATGAATAATATCGCTCAATTGGTTGAGTGCGTTCATGTGGTGTATGATTCGATTCAACTCATCGACGAGCTGCTTGGGGTGCCATGGCAGGAGCCGAGGCAGCTGGTCACTCCCAAGGCTGGTGTTGGAGTGGCGGCGGTAGAGGTGCCTAGAGGTATTCTCTACCACAGCTATGATTTTGATGAGGCTGGGCATATTGTTAAGTGCGACTGCATCATACCAACTAGTCAGAATCATGCCAATATTCAATATGATCTGAGCGCACTGGCCGAGAAGTTCGCGGCGGAGGGGATACAGGACCGAGAACTTGAACTGCTGGCTGAGATGCTGGTCAGGGCCTATGACCCGTGTATCTCCTGCTCGGTGCATTGAGAGGAGTCTGCTGGTAATCGATTACAGGGTGCCCTGTGATCGATTACGGTATGGGGCGGGGTTGCTGTTGCATGCGCTGCACTTATTCACCAGCAGACGTAGCTAATCACGAAATTTCAGGCATGTGTTATGAAGTTTCAGGGAACAATTATTACAGAGAGAGTTGTATGGCCCATGTGAAAAAAGGAAGTAAGGTTAAAGTGTATTATACGTGCAAGATGAAGGACGGCACCGTAGTTGAGACCAATATCGGTAAAACCCCGCTCGAATTTGTGGTTGGCAAGGGCAAGATGATTAAGGGATTTGACACTGCCTTGGTTGGTATGGACCTCGGGCAGACTAAGACCGTGGTTTTCAAGCCGGCAGAGGCCTATGGGGCAAAAGATCAGTCCTTGATCTGGACAGTGCCGGTTGCAGAACTCCCGGCCTGGGTTGAGGTGAGACAGGAGGTCGAGCTTGATTTTGTTCGCGCCGATGGGAGTCAGGTTTTTGGTCGAATCGTCAAGATCGATGGCGATCAGGTGGTAATCGATGGTAATCACCCGCTTGCCGGCCGCAACTTGACCTTCGAAATTAAGCTGCATGCCGTCAGTTGACTGGGAACTCAAATTGTTAGCAGAGCTTAGGGGCGCTAAGGCATGACTGAGAAAAAAACTTTTGTGGAACGGTATCAGGAAAAGGACACGCCGTGGGAACTCAATCGGCCCGATCATAATCTGATTGATTTTTTTACTTCGTTTCCCGTGCCGGTTGTTGGCTCGGCGATAGATATCGGCTGCGGGACTGGTAATAATACCATCTGGCTCGCCAGCCATGGCTTTCAGGTCACTGGTTGCGATCTTTCCGACATCGCCCTTGCTCAGGCAGAGGCGAAGGCTGAGTCAGCCAAGGTGACCTGTGCCTTTTTTTGTGGGGATATCATGCGGGATCAGCCGCCTGGCGCACCCTTCGTCTTTGCTTTTGATCGTGGTTGTTTTCACACCTTTGACGCCCTGGTTGACCGAAGCAGGATTGCTGCCCGGGTTGCCGAATTGCTGAGTGACGGCGGTCGCTGGTTGTCCTTGGTTGGCAGCAAGGACGAAGACCGGGGTGACAGGCCCGGTCCACCGCAGCTTTCGGCCGGGGAGGTGCTGTCGGCCATTGAGCCGTATTTTGAGCTTATCTCTATGCGCCGGGGGCATTTTGATGCCAACCAAGCTTCGGGAGGCGCTCTCAACTGGATCTGCCATTTCAGAAAACGGGCCTTGCAGAATTAGCATTGGGTTATCTCCTGACGGCGGATCAAGCCTTGGTGGTTGAACGATTTGCTGTGCTATTCGTTACAAGTCTTAAACCCTGACAATATCTGTCAACGGCTTGAAAAAGTTCAGCTGGTGAAAATCTGGCTGTGTCCCTGAAAGGGGGAAGGCGGCCAGGAATCGTCTTGCTCCCTCCCTGCCGTGAATCGCATAGGCATTGGCTCGGCTGAGGTTGTGCGGCAAGCATGACTGAGGCACATGTGCCGTTGCTCTCCACAATGCGCCATCAATGGTTGTCTGGCAGAAAACCACGATATCCTGGCGTGTCAGAAGTCTCTTCCCAGAAAACAACAAGGCGAGATAATGGCCATGTGGGCCAATTTCCAACTCCAGGTACTCGTCTTTTTCGTTGGCGACAAAAAGTTCCACCACCTCATAATTCCATAATCCGTCAGTCTGCCCCACGGGTTGGTTGGGAGCCGGGTCGCCATGGAAGCGGGCGGTCACCTCGACGTTCATTCCCGATGGGGTCAGGGCAAAGACAACTTTTGCCTGTTCGTCGGCGTCCGCTATCGAACCATCCCATAGTCTATCAATCGGCAGTATCAAATGCTTACTTGAGTTCATTGCTGGTCTCGTACTTTTTGGTGACAGTGAGTTGATGTCGTGGAAGAGGCAAAAAAATATTAATCCTTTGCCGGAAACCATCAAGTTTTTATCGGATTATTATCCAGTTTTTGCCTTTGGTGTTGTTGTTTGCTAAAGATTTTTCCGAAGATTATTCCCTCTTTCATCCTTCCTTGGCCAAGGAAGAGTCGCTATTTGTATAAAAATCACTTAAGTAATGTTCTGAACGGACAAAGCTGAAAGTTAGCGTTAATGTGGCGTAATTTTTGCTGTTTAACAAGGGCAAGTGAAGGTTCTTCCGATTCTTTTTGGGGGATCATTTTGAGCTGTGCTGGTTAACTTTGCTGAATGTAACGAGTAACTACGATACCATGAGACATCGTCCTTTCACAATATCGGCGATCCTGCCGACAGCCGAACAGATTAAACAGGTGCTCGGTCATGAGGTGTCCAAGCTGCCTAGTTTGCCTGTGGTGGCGATCAAGTTGCTCAGGCTTACCAGGGATGATGTCTCAGCAGCTAGTGATCTGGTCCGTCTTATCGAGACAGATCCAGCTATAACCGCCAAGATCTTGAGGATTGTCAACTCGGCTGCCTATGGTTTGCGCCAAAAGATATCGTCGATTAAGCACGCCGTGGTCCTGGTAGGGTTCACGGCTGTCCGGTCTCTGGCCATGGATGTGGTCCTCTACGAGCAACTCATCAGTGGTAAACGGGGTCGTCATGCCTTCAATCGGGTTGACTTTTGGCAGCACTGCCTGACCGTGGCCACTCTCTGCCGTGGGCTGGCCCATAAACTTGGATATCCTGATCCTGAAGAGGCGTATATTGCCGGTCTCCTTCATGATATTGGCAAGGTGGTAGCTGAGACTTACGGTCGGATTACTTACAGTGACTTCCTCGGACGCCTCGATAGCCAGGACGGTCTGCTTGTTGATATTGAAAAAAAGATTATCGGGCTTAGCCATGCCGATATCGGGGCTTTTATCTGTCAGCAATGGGGATTGCCTGATACTGTAGTGCTGGCCATGGTGCTGCATCATCGGCGATTTATTGATCTGCCCCTGAGCCAGGGGCAAAAGATGCTGATCGCCATGGTCTCCCTGGCCAATTTTATCGCCTGGTTGTTGGGGGCGGGGTCGGTGCGGATCGCCCGTAATTCCATTCTGCAGCCTGAGGTGGAGGAGTTGATTCCACTCAAGGAGATTAACCTGCAGGAACTGATAACTTCAGCGAACCGGGAGATCAAGGATATCGCTGAATTTTACGATTTCTCCTTGCCGACAGCGGAGCAGTTTAAGGAGAATCTGCTTTTCTCTAATATTCAGTTGAGTCGGTTCAACACCAATTACTACTATCTGTATGGAGAGTTGCAGGACAAGGTCAAACACCTGACCCAGATCAGGAAGAGTTTGGGGGAGCTACACAAGAGTCTTGATGTGAGGGAAGTCGTGGCGATTACCTTGCAATCAGTAAAGCAGGATTTTGGTTATGATCGTGTCTGTTTCCTGCAGATCGACAGTGGACAGAGAAGTTTGAAAGTGGTTGGGGCAAGCGGTAGTGATCGTATGAAGGAGATGCGTGGCATCGAGATTGAGGTCAGAGCGGAATTTGCGACCCTTCTGGCTTGTCTTCGGGGGAAATCCCCGGCTCTGCTTCATGATGGCAGTTCTATGGATAACCAAGTTCTTAGCCAATTTTCAGCTCATGAAATGGGCATTATTCCAGTGCTGAGTCGTAATACCATTATCGGCGTTCTTGAGGTTGACAATTTTGAGACCCATCGGCCAATTGACCCGGAAGACCTGACAACATTGACGATAATCACTGGCGAGCTTGGTCTTGCTCTGGAGAATGCTCGACGATTTCATGAGGTGTCCACCCTGGCCTATCACGATGGGTTGACCGGGATCCATAACCGTGCTTATCTCAATGTTGTACTGAGCGATTGTTTTAAAAGAGCCCGAAATCGGGAGATTTCTTTGGCAGTGGGCATGGTGGATGTCGATTTCTTCAAGAAATTCAATGATACTTATGGGCATCTTCATGGTGATTCCGTGCTTAAACTCCTGGCCTCGACCATGAAGAAGATTTCGCGACCGATAGATTATGTCGGCCGTTACGGCGGTGAGGAGTTCATGTTTGTCTTGGAATCGACCAACTCGGAGGATGCCTATTACTTTGCGGAAAGGTTGCGTAAGGAGGTTGAGACCTTGGGGCAGCTCTTGGTAAAACGTTTTCCCGAACAAGCGCTGACCGTGTCGATAGGGGTGGCTTCATTTCAGCCTGAGATGTCTTCGGTGAGTGAGGTGATCAGAAAGGCAGACAAAGCGCTCTATCAGGCCAAAGCTGAGGGCAGAAACAAAACAGTGAGCGCTGATCAGGCTTAAGTTGAAGTACAGTCAGATCAAATCTTAAAAACGGGCGGTTATCCTTTATTTAGGGACTTGGAAAATACCAATTTACCTGGATCGCGCCCGGATCTGGGTCAGATTTGGTTGCGCCGATTGAACAAAACCGCAGGCTTAGCAGCGCTACGTCGAGGATTTTGTGATTGAGTCGCGACCAAAGATGGCCCAAAGCCGGGATG
>VMSU01000093.1 GCA_013792005.1 Desulfobulbaceae bacterium | reverse complement strand
GATTCTGCTTGCCAATACTATCCAGATGCTTGGTTCCATAGTGGCAGCTTTTTGTCTGACCCTGCTCTTTCTGCGCTTTGTTTTACCGAAGTTGGGGCGTGTTGTCGACGGACCCTATCTCGGAACCAATCTGGCCGCATCCCATGCAGATTCTGTTGAGGCTAAACGGGTTCGAGTCGGTGAGATCGGCACGGTGGTGTCTTTTCTGCGGCCTTCCGGGAAGGTCGAAATTGGCAATGATATTATTGATGCGATAAGCGAAGGAGACTTTTTGGAGAAAGATACTCCGGTGATAGTGACCAAAATCAGTGGTAACCGGGTGATTGTTGCCAGGAGCACGCCATGAAAGCCTATCTCATTCCCATAATCTTGCAATTGGTAGGGGTGGCCGTGGTGATCGCGGAGATCATCCTGCCTTCAGCCGGATTGCTTACTGTGTTAGCGCTCAGCATCTTCGGATACTCTCTCTATCTGGTGTTTCAGGAGATATCCCCTGTTGCCGGTATCGTATTTGTGGCAGCCGATATAATTATGATTCCGACGTTGGTTGTTATTGGCATCAAGATGTTGGCCCGTTCCCCGGTCACCCTTCACACCGAACTGTCCAGTAAGCAGGGGGTGACCTCTCAGTCCTCGGAACTTGACCGCTATCTGGGTCAGGAAGGTCGAGCGCTTACCGATCTCAGGCCAGCAGGAATGGCACAGATTATGGATAAACGGGTCGATGTGGTGACCCGCGGTGAATATATTGAAAGGGGCACGGATCTGATCGTACTGGCTGTTACTGCCAACCAGATCGTGGTCCGAAAGAGAGGGGATGGGCGAGAGCATTAGTGTCTTTTCCTCATTTAATTTGACGTTGTTACTTAATTTTTACTCTCGGGACACCTTGAGAGAAATTCAACCACATCAACCTAGGTAGTTTACAAAGGAGGAAGGGTATGGAATTAAACCAGATCATTTTGTTGTTTCTTGTCGTGGCCATTGTTGTCCTGGTCTATTTTATCGGCTCGGCTATCTCGCTATGGGTGCAGGCGCTGGTTTCCGGAGGCCGGGTTGGGCTTTTGAATATTATCTTCATGCGTTTCAGGAAGGTGCCGCCGAAGCTTATCGTTGAGTCCAAGATTATGGCGGTAAAGGCCGGTATCGAGATTACGACCAATGACCTGGAATCCCATTTCTTGGCCGGAGGGAAGGTTCTTAGGGTGGTCCAAGCCTTGATTGCGGCCGACAAGGCCAACATTGCCTTGGATTTCAACCGAGCAGCGGCTATTGATCTGGCCGGACGTGATGTTTTGGAAGCCGTGCAGATGAGCGTTATTCCCAAGGTAATCGAAACGCCGTTGGTGGCGGCTATGGCTAAGGACGGGATTCAGCTCAAGGCCATTGCTCGTGTCACGGTTCGAGCTAATATCGATCGACTGGTGGGCGGGGCCGGTGAGGAAACTGTTCTTGCTCGGGTTGGTGAGGGCATTGTGACAACCATCGGTTCGGCCGATTCACATAAACGAGTCTTGGAAAACCCGGACAGTATCTCGAAGACCGTGCTTGCCAAGGGGCTTGATGCTGGTACCGCCTTTGAAATTCTCTCCATTGATATTGCCGATGTCGATGTGGGTAAAAATATCGGCGCTGAATTAGAGACCGATCGGGCCGAAGCGGATAAGAAGATCGCTCAGGCCAAGGCTGAGGAACGGCGGGCTATGGCATTTGCCGCCGAGCAGGAGATGCGGGCCCGAGTGGTCGAGATGCGGGCCAAGGTGGTCGCCGCCGAGGCTGAGATACCCTTGGCTATGGCTGATGCTTTCAGGAAAGGCCAGCTTGGGGTCATGGACTATTACAAGATGAAAAATATCATGGCCGATACCGAGATGCGTAGCGCGATTGGTGGTTCGGATGGCGCTAATCGTCAGGAGAAAGAGACATGAGCGCGGTTGTAGATGTGGAGCCTCTGAGAGCAGGGGTCGAAGACTTTCTTCCCTTGCTGGTGTTTATTGTGATTTGGTGGGTCTCGTCTCGCAGGGGCAGAAAAAAATCTCAGCGTCTTAATGGCCGAGAAACAGTACGTTCTTCCGGGGCATCGGGGGTACCTGAAGGGCCAAACGGCGCGGTGGAGGTTAGCCCCCTTGAAGTTTTGTGGCAGATGGTATTTGGTGGGTTGGAAATGTCGCCCATGCCTGCCCCTCAACCTTCACCACCAGTTGTACCGTTGCCTGCAGAGTCAGAGGATGTTTGGAGAGAGGTGCCGGATTGGTCAGAGGGGGCGCCGCCGTTTTCGGCTACTGCAGTGATGGTAGATTTTGATACTTCGCCACCAGAGAAGGTGAAGATACCCCTTCCTGCCCGGAAAGTAGTGTCATCACCACCTGTTGAACCGATACTGGATAGGACGCCCTTGGTCCTAGCTCGAATTCCTCTTCGGGAGTTGCAACGGGCTGTCGCCTGGTCGGAAGTCCTTGCCTCTCCTGTAGGCTTGCGGGATATATCACATTAAATTTAGGAAGATCCTAACTGTTCAGGTTATCGGTTTGCGGTTGACAGTTAACGGTGGGTGATTCTACCAAGAGCTGATGACACACTAATATCAAGTATCATACGATGAATCATGGCTAGCCGATTTGTTTAACCGTAAACCGGTAACTGACCACCGTCAACCTAGGTAGTTACGGAATATTATGAAAATACGAAAAGTTTCGGATGAAAATTTTGCCAAGGCCTTGGCTTTGTTACAGGTGTCATTTCCGGACAGTGAATATGAAGCTAAATTAGTGAGTAAACTTCACGAGCATGGTAAGTCGGTTCATGAATGGGTCTGTATTCATACCAATAGAGTTATCGCTTATATTGGTTTTTCTCAAGCATATCATGGGAAGGAAGTGTGTGGCCTGCACCTTGGGCCAATGGCTGTAAACCCAGAATTTCAAAAGCAAGGGGTGGGTTTTGAATTGCTCAGATATGCCTTGACGCAGGAACCAGTAAAAAGCAGTACGATATTTGTTTTAGGAAACCCTCAATTTTATCAAAGGTTCGGCTTTACCCCTTGTAGCATGCCGATCTGTCCTTTTGATAAAGATAATGCCCATTTCTTGAGTATCAGAAATAAGACCACAGACCAGTTCACCATCGGTTATGAAGCAGAATTTACTCATCAACCACCTCCCGCCAGGAAATCTTCCAAGAAAGGGACTCGAAGTCAGAAATCCCGCCACTAATTGCACCTCTATTATTGATCAGTTATTGACCGGTAATGGAGTAAATTCAGCAAGCCAAGGGTGTGCAACTTGTTGCGCACGCGGATCATGAATGGTCCACCAATCGGTGCGCATGATGAAACCATGCACACCCTATCAGGCGTATTTTAAGCGGTCCACGCCAAACAGCGAGGATCCACCAGTAATGGAGTAAATTCAGTAAGCAACGGATAGGTCTATGGAGCAAAGTAATAGAATCGTCAAATTAGGCGTAAATGGAAGTTTGATTGGAGCAGCTGGTGAGAAACTGACTCCCCCGGTTGGATGGGGATTTCTTCCTGCTGGCGATGCCGGCATTACAAGGAAGGTACTCGTTAAGGGCATCTTCTGGCGCGTGCAGGTTCAAATGGGACGGCGCACCATCTCTAAAGGGGTTTGGGCACCTGCCGAAACTATTGCCGTAGCTAGGCAAGAGGTCGAAGCGGTTCGTTCCACTGAGGGATACCAGAAGAAATTAGAGAGTGATCGCCAGCGCAGGGGCAGGAGACAGGTTGAGTATGAAAAGGAATTCTGCGGTGAGGTCTGCCGCTTTCTTGCTTTTGCGCCTAGATATCAAGAGCTGGAACAGTTAATGGCCGAGGCGATTACCATTCATGCAGTTCCTGTTGGCAGCGGAACCGTGGCGCGGACAGTTATGATTCCAGTCGAAGAGCGGGCGGCAAAAGCTGTGATTGCCTGGATGCGGCATCAGACAACAGCGTATGAGTCGATGCGGATTGCAAAGGTAAAGGGCAAGAGACGAGAAGTCAGAAGGATGCTGGCAGGTCGTTCCGTAGAGTTGCTTCAGGACTATCGGAGTGGTCTTGACGTCACCCCTGACTGCCCATTACGAAAAGCCCTGGAGAGGTCTAAAGGTTTAATCGCATGAGAAGATTGCATTCTACAACTACAGTTTTAATAATTCATCATGCTTATCATTGTTGAATCGCCAACCAAGGCCAAAAAGATTCAGTCGATCCTTAAGCTGAAAGCTCTGTCTACCGTCGGTCATTTTAAGGATCTTCCGGATGCTCAGATTGGAGTTGATCTTAAGACCTATGAGCCGACTTTCGTCTATCACGAGAGAAAAAAGCATCTGCCCAATGAGCTGCGGGCAGCGGCTAAGGGGCAGATCGTTATGCTGGCGGGTGACCCGGATAGGGAAGGTTATGCCATCAGTTGTCATATCTTTGAAGAAGTAAAGTCAGTTGCTAAAGAATGTTTGCGCATGGAAATTTTTGAAGTGACTGAGAAAGGATTGAACGAAGCTATAGCCAAGGCGGTGCCGTTCGAGCAGACCAACACCGGTCTTTATAATGCCTTTTTGGGAAGGAGGATTGGCGACCGACTGGTGGGGTATATCCTTTCCCCAATCGCCAGTAAAAGTCTCCGTAGTAAATATAGTGTTGGCCGGGTGCAGTCACCTGCGGTTCGCCTGATTGTTGACCGAGAACGAGAGATCAGGGATTTCTCGCCATCACTTTACTGGATGCTCGATATTCAGCTTGATAAAGAAGGGGCGATCTTTTTGGCGCGTCATGCCAAAGGTAAATTTAAGCGACTGGCAGATGCAGAGGCAGTTGTTGATTCTATTAGAGGTGAATCCCATGCTCATGCCACAAAAGTAGACAAGAAAGAGGTCAAACAGTTGCCTAAACCACCGTTTACGACTGTCGACTTACAGGCAGCTGCCGCGGTCCGCTTGAAATTTACCCCTGAACATACCATGAAACTTGCTCAAGGGCTGTTCGATCAAGGAATCACTACGTATCACCGGACCGATTCCGTACGCATGGATGATGCCTTCATTGCCGAGATTAGAGAGTTCCTTGGGAAAGCGCTTGGCGTCAACTATCTTCCGGCTAAACCTAACCAGCATAAGTCAAAAAATTCACAGGCCGAAGCGCACGAAGGCATCCGCCCCACCCATATGCATTCGACAGTCGATATTGCCTCAATCATCAAGAGAGAGGGTCTTACCCCGGACCATGCCAAGTTGTATGAGCTAATATTTAAGCGGGCGGTGGCGAGCCAGATGGCACCGGCACTATTTGATTCCACCACCATGTTTTTTGAGGTGGCCGGGGAAAAGTTCAGGTCCTCTGGGCGGGTTTTGAAATTTGACGGCTTTTTGAAAGTGTATGCAGAGGTTGACGAGGAAAAAGAGAAAAAGAAGGATGATGATAAGTTGCAGCTTCTTCCTCCGGTCGCGGTGGGCGAGTTGGTGCCGAAGCTCAAGGAGATCCTGGAAGAAAAAAAGACCAAGCCACCGGGGCGATTTACCCTTGGCTCACTGGTCAAGGAGTTGGAGCGTCTTGACATCGGCCGACCATCGACATACGCCGCTATCACCAAAAACATTACTGATCGGGGGTATGTGAAGGAGGAGAAGGGGAAGGTGGTCCCTTTGCCTCCGGGGGAAACGCTCATTGACTATCTCAGGCAAAAGCACTCCTGGGTGATCGACTACGAACTGACCAGTAAGATGGAAAAATTTCTGGATCAGGTTGTCGAGAATAAGGAAAGCTGGCAGCGCTTCTGCAAAGGTGTTCACAATAAGATGGGTTTTTTCGTGCCGCCAGTGAGAGTTGCAGGTGGTGGGCCGAGCGAAGGACAACTCAAGTACGCCAACGATCTTGCAGCAAAAAACAATCTTACTATTCCGGAAGAGACCTTAAAGACCAGTCGGGCCTTGTCGTTGTGGATCGAGGGTCTTGTTGGCAAGAAAAATAGCTGAACCATATTACACGTTACGATGATCAATAACATTACTATCTGCCCATGTAATTCCGGTGTACCCTATTCGCTTTGCTGTGAACCGCTCCTTATAGGGGATCGGATTGCTGCTACCGCTGAAGTTTTGATGCGGTCACGCTACACCGCTTATGTGGTTGGAGATGTTGATTACCTGTTCAGATCATGGCATCCATCGACCAGGCCCGTAGATATTGATGCTGCTACTATCCCTGAGTGGCAAGGTCTTCATATTGTCCGCATTGTCAAAGGATTAGAGGCTGATAACGAAGGTGTTGTCGAGTTCAAAGCAACTTTTCTCTCTCAGCAGAATATATTTCAGCTTCATGAAGTCAGTCGTTTTGTCAAGGAAGAGGGGCACTGGTTCTATGTCGATGGTGACATTAAGAGCGGCGGGCTTTTGGCGGAAAGAGCGGGACCGAAAGCTGGAAGAAACAACCCTTGTCCTTGCGGCAGTGGAAAAAAGTTTAAGAAATGCTGTGGCCCGTGATTACTTTCCTTTATCTCAATAAAAGCATCTTTACCCAGTTGTGAGGTGAAAAATGAAATTCAAAATGGCCCACACCAACATTAATGTCTTAAATCTCGAACGAAGTTTGGCCTTTTATCAAGAGGCCCTCGGCTTACAACAGGTCCGCACCTATGCCCATCCGGAAGGGGAGTTTACGCTGGTCTATGTTTCTGACGAGTCGAACACCTATCAAATTGAATTTACGTGGTATCGAGACCGGAAGGAAGCATACACCCATGGCGATAATGATTTGCATTTGGCCTTTGCGGTTGATGATTTTGATGCGGCCTATCAAAAACATACAGAGATGGAGTGTATCTGTTATGAAAATAAAGCGATGGGAATATACTTTATTAAAGATCCGGATGGCTATTGGCTTGAAGTGGTTCCTGAAAAAAAATAAGATTTGCTTTCTTTGGTTGATCTGTGCGATGGGAGTGTTGATGGTGGATCATACTGATGTTCGCGCTGGTTCGGATCTCATTCTTTCGCTCTGTCCCTCTTCACCGAATTGTATTTCTAGTCAAGCTGTCGATTCCCACTTTATTGAGCCATTTACCCAGATAGGCGAGGCGCGAGCAGGATTCGACAACTCAAAGGCAATCCTTGGACTGAGGAAGGACACGATTATTGTATCTGCCACTGAGATCATGATTGGTGTGGAATTCAAGACCACTCTGGGGTTTGTGGATGATGGCTTGTTCTTGTTGGATGGAGTGAATAAGATGATCCACATCCGCTCAGCCTCCAGGGTGGGGTATTGGGATCTGGGCAAGAATCGTCGGAGGATGGAAGAGATTCGGCAAGATTATCAAAACCTTGCCGGGATCTAAACTCCCTTCCCCTTATTCGTGATGAACATTATTCAGTTGGATTAGGTGTGAGGGCGTCGCAAAAAGTCCGATCTACTGCGTTGCGTGGCGGTTTTGCTCGTTCGGCATACCAGATGTATGGCCTCATTCACAAAACACACCCCGCGCCTTGTATGTCGCACCTTTTGTTTAGCCATCCCCGGACTTTTTGCGAGATTGTCAGGTGTCATCTGTCACGGACTCGATTCGGGATTTGGACTCAACCTGCACTATCGCTGGCGCTGCCCCGCCTCCCTTGTTTTCGCCGAAATAGATGGTCGTGTGGGGGAATGGAATTTCGATACCGAGTTCATCGAACCGTTGTTTCATCCGCCGGTTGAATTCTCGGCCGACCCACCATTGTTTGATCGGAGCGGTCTTGATCCGGGCCTTGATCACTACGGCTGAATCAGCAAAGGCGTCAACACCTAGCACCTCCAAAGGTTCGAGAATCTGCTGTCCATATTCCTCATCTTTTTGCAGTTCGGCGCCGATATCCTGCAGCGCCTGCATGACCTCGTCGACATTTTCCCGGTAGGCGACTCCGACATTCATGACGTAGAACGAGAAATCCTTAGTTAAGTTGCTGACAATATTGATGGAGCTGAAGGGGATGGTATGTACGGTGCCAGACAGGTCGCGCAGGCGTACTGTGCGGATTGAGACCGCTTCAACCAGGCCTCCCTTGTCGCCGACATTGATTACGTCGCCAACGGCGATCTGATCTTCCAGGAGGATGAAAACTCCGGTTATGACATCTTGAACCAGTTTCTGGGCGCCGAAGCCAATTGCTAAGCCGAGTACTCCGGCGCCAGCAAGTAGTGGAGCAATATCGACCCCCAGTTCAGAGAGGACCATTAAGGTGGCAACCACCGTTAATGTGATAGTGAGGGCCTTGCGGGCCACGGCAAGCAATGTTCGGGTTCGGGCGCTGGTTTGTTCTATTCCAGACTCGTTCGTGCGGTTCAAATAACTCTCAATCAGGCTATTGGTGATTTCCCAGATTAGAAGAGCAACCAGCAGGATACCGGAAACCGCTATGATGGTCCCGCTAAGAGCCTTTCCGGGTGAACTGATCAGCCAACTGAAGGTGTTGATTCCCCAAGCCTGAAGGATCGACATTAACCCGAGGCTGTAGGCCATGAAATTTAATGTACGGTGCAGAGTGTTGGTGTAGCGGTTAGCGCGTTTTTCAAGGTCTGGAAAACGGATTTTTAGCTCTTCACTTATCTGGAAACCACGGGTAAAAACGGCATACAGTAAACGAATAATTATTTGGGTAATAAACAGGGCCACCATGGTCAAGATGGTGGCCCGCATCAAGTAGAAAAATCCTCCCTCAATTTGAAGCGCCCAAACTCCGTATAGAAGAACGATATATACTATCGTTAGCAAATGCCAACTCTGAGCCAGTCGGTTGCGGATACCATGGGGTTTTGAGGGGATTTCATCCTTGGGGCTTATTCCTGCGGTCGACCATTGTTGAAAATGACTTGATACCCTCTCGCGGTTTTGCATGATCAAGATGACTATCAGCACAGTCACCAGGAGTCCCAAGAGCCGCGATAAGATATCGTATGAAAGCGGTGGCAGTCCCAGAAATAAGGCGGCTTGTAGTGTAAAATAACCGTAAACAGCGGTAAAGGAGAGCCTTTTACTCCAGATCACGAGGTAATTAGCGGTTTCATCGGAAAGATCAGAACAACGGAGGTTGGGAGATGAGGGGGAAAAGAGTATATTACAGAGGGTCTGTATTCCCTGGGCGATAATAAAGGCATTGATCCAAGCAAGCGCCACCAGCCTGGTTTTTTCTTGATGCGACCCGACAATGCCGATGGTGAGGTAAGAGGCTATGGCAAAGGCAAGAATCGGCAAACAATCAATAAAGAAAATCCAAAGAAGTCTAACTGCCCGAAATAGACAATTTTCTATAGGTTTTTCGGTAACTGAACGACGAAATTTATTGAGTCCCCAGTGGAAAAGGTAAAAAGCCAGGTAACCTAGTCCGAGGGTCAAGGTAAGGTTGATGAGAGTCTGTGTCCACAGCTGTCGGGATTGTGGATCGGTGAGTTCGGCTTTGAACCAGGAGCTTATTTGGGGGATCTGATTGATGCTGCCAGCCAAGGCCATGACTGACTCAGACATTATGTTCAGTCGTCGGGATATATCCTGCAAGGCCTGGCTGGCAGCGGTTTTTATCTGACTTTCTGGTTCTGTCTGCTGTTGAGCCTGAGCCATTATCTTAAGCTGACGGACCAGTTCTTCGCGGGCAACGGAACTTTCCAGGATTTTGATGACTGATTCGATCTCTGTTGGTTGCTCGATAGTGCTAGCAACTTTTTCCTGTGCGATTACTCCGCGAACAGGGGCTAAGAATAATGCGCAGCTCATTAAGAACAACAGTAAGATACTTTTTTTATTGGCACACATAAATTTACTCATAATTTTCATGGGGTTAACTTATTTCATGGCTTTAAACTATTCTCAGCTATTTTGGGGTAGCCTTAGCAAGGCTTCTCTCATTTTTCTTCTGTACCATTCGACTCCGCTCAGGAAAACTGGAACAGGACTGATTTCACCAAAGTGAGTGTTCTCTGTGAAGGACATGAACTGAGAGGTGAAAAGCCTATTGAAAGATGCGCCGGTCGTCCTTGGTGCTGACGGCTGGTGCGATGGTGATGTTGAATGAAGGACGAGTGTAAAGCGGTTAATGACTTGACGAAAAGAGCCTCGAATTTGGATACGATTTGGTAGTATTCAGGTCTTAATGTTAAGAGGGATAGTCGCTGGTTGTCAAGGGGAAAGATTCGTAAGTGCTCGGTAGATCTGCCTTTGCCTCATAACTTTACTGAGTTCGCTTCACTGGTTGGTCACCCCGTAAATTTTTTGCGATATTACCAGGTTTTGGTTAGATACTTGTTTGCTCCCAACGAAGGAGTTCCCGTAAATCTTCCTTGGTAAGTCGCTTGACAAACGATTCGTCGTCTGTCTGAATAACATCGTCTACCAAATCTTTTTTGCGATTTATCAGGCGGTGGATTTTCTCTTCCATAGTTCCCTGGCTGATGAACTTGAATACCTGCACTACATGTTTTTGTCCCATACGGTGTACCCTGGCGGTAGCCTGTTCTTCACGGGCTGCGTTCCACCATCGGTCGTAGTGAATAACGACCTGAGCCGAGGTTAGATCAATGCCGGTCCCCCCGGCTAGCAGACTGGCACAAAAGATTCTTGTTGTCTGATCGTTGTTGAATTGGTCGATCATCTTGCGGCGCGTCTTTAGCGCCATATTCCCTCGAATCCCGGCGTAGGGGATATCTTCTGATTTTAGATAAGCTTCCACAATATTGAGCATTTTGGTGTATTGGCTAAAGACAACTACTTTCAGACTTGCGTCCAGGCATTCGTGTAATATCTCAACAAAGAGATCCCATTTGCCGCTGCGATAGTTCTGGTAGTCAGTGTTTCCCAAAATTTGACAGGGGTGATTGCATATCTGCTTGAGTTCCTGGACCACAGCCAGAAATTTCATATAAGGAATCACTGGTGTGGGGGAATTTTCTAGCGAGGAGAGCAGATCGTGACCGTCGTTGTCAATGACACGGCGGTAGAGGGCAATCTGGTCATCGCTCAGTTCACAGGTGCGGATATCTTCGATCACCTCTGGGAGTTCGGTAAGCACCTGTTCCTTGACTCGCCGGAGCATAAAAGGGCCGACCATGCGTTTGAGCGAGTCAATTCGATGGGTGTTGCTGCCTGAGGTAATAGGGTCGGCATAAATCGACTGAAATGAGGCATCTGAACCGAGCAGGCCGGGTACGCACAGGTCACAGATGGCCTTCAGATCGGTGAGGGAGTTCTCTATCGGGGTTCCGGTCAAACCATAAGCTACTTCGGCTCGTATCTGCTTGGCGGCTTGGTGGGTTGCAGTTTGTTTATTTTTCAGATTTTGGATTTCGTCAAAGATTACCACCTGAAAATGTTTGTTTTTGATCAGCTCAATATCTTGGCGCATCAGGCCGTAGGTAGTCAAGAGAATGGCCGGGCTGTCAAGTTCACTCTCTGATCGGGTGGCTCCGTAATATACCTTCAGGTTCAAGTCGCTGTAGAAGGTAGCGGCCTTGTCCTGCCAATGGGGTAAAACCGAGGCGGGACAGATTACCAATGTCCGGAATCCTTTCTCTTTTGCCAACAGTGCCAGCAGGGCCAGTGCTTGATGGGTCTTTCCCAGGCCCATGTCATCGGCGAGCACTCCGCCTACTCCATTATCTTGCAAGTGGTGAAGCCAGGCCAGTCCTTGACGTTGATAGGTTCGAAGGTGCGGTGGTATCTCTGCATCAAGCAGGGTGTCGGGTATCTCAGATGTTATACGCCGGCGAATAATGGCGCGGAAATCTTCTCTCTCTGGATAGATGATCTCTGGCACCAGAGCGGTTATTGCCATCATCTCTCGCTTGGTTAACCGAATAACTGTCCGTTTGCCGACAGACTCGAGCCGTTCCGGTCCCAGTCCATACATCCAGCTTAAAGGGGTATAGTCAATCTGGAGCCAGGTGTCACGGCCAGCGATATGTCTGGCCCCTTCTCGTCGTAAGCGAATGATTTCTGTAAGTTCAATCCGGTTGGATCCAAATCCATATCTGGCATCAAGCAAGCACCAATTTCCATCCTCACGATAATTGACAATTTCAAGGGTGTCCGGTAGGTCGGTTAGTGAAAAATTGAGCAGTGCCGGATCAAGGTCATGGCCTCCCTGGAGCATGAAGGTGTGGTGTTTTTTGACAAAATCCGGCACATCGGTGGCGGCAATAACGAGTGTCTGGTAGTTTTGTGGTTGAGCGATAGTAAACAGCGGGAAGGCACTGTCGGCATGGTCATTGAAATCATGTCCTTGCTCAGTTACCGTGAAAAATATCGTGTTGTTCAGTGAGTAGTTCCTGCCGAAGCGGGTGTTTTTAATTGACTCGCGGCGAAGACGGGACCCGTCGGCAAGCTCCAGCCAAGGTTCGATGATTAAGTCACCAGACTCTGGAGAAAAGAATATTTTTGAGTATGCCCTTGCCGGAGCGGTCTTGGTGATCAGGTCAAAGAGATTGATCTGCTGCAGGAAGTCGAGGAGGAGTTCACGGGATGGAGTTATCTTAAAGATTTCCTGATGCGAAGGAGAATCGGCAAACAAGGAAAACTCTCCCTCGTGGTCTCGCTCCAGCCGCCAAGTGGGGGATGTGGCTAAGCGGCAAAAGGTCTGACACAAAAAGGTCCACAGGCTTCTTGCCAGACGCTGACCTTGGCTTGTTGTGCCACACTGATTAAGGGATATCTCAGAATCTGTCCGTTCTAGTTGATGGAGACGTCGCCATGTTTGCTGGAGAATTGAATCGTGCTCATTTCTGACCTCGATTGGTACGGACCAGCCCTTTTCCGGAAAAAGACGTCTGGCTAGTTCCAGATCATCATTAGCCAGCATACCTCGCATCGTCAGGGAGTTGTTAGTCAGATGCAGATGATTCGGGCGGGTGGAAATACTGAGCCTCTCGTCGTGTTGATTGAGAAACCTGGCAATTGCCGCCCAACGGCTCGAGCCGAAGGTCAAAGGGAGAGGGAGAATCTGTTCTGATACTGCCACCATGACCTGTGAGCACAAGGTGGCAAGATGGGAGCAAAGATCGCCATTCTGACGGGTAAGATTGCATCGTGAGCAGACTGCAGCGACGGGTCGAAATCCTTGGCTCAACTGAGGGGCCACTTGAAATTTGATCAGACACCACCCCTGCTCGTCGGCAAAGATAGCTGCGGCTGAGTGACGGTAAACGATTATCTCAGGCGCTTGGGCCTTGGCCATTTCGATCTCTGCTTGCTGCAGGGTCTGGTTGGCAAACCATGGTTTCAATAGCAGACGATGTTCGATGGGAAAGGTTGACATGGGGATATTTTACAAAGTTATAAATGGTGTTGAAAGGATTCATTAATAAATAATAAAAACGATTACTTAAAACATAAAAGCCTCTATGATAGAGGGGGTACCCTTTCAAAAGAACCCTTATCCAAAACAGAGGCTTTTTATGCACCATAAGAATATCAAGCTGAGAGTGCGAAAATAACTAAAAAACAGTTCCTGTTTGCATCGACTTGACATGTACGCCATTGGCAGCTTCTCACCGGTTTGAAGTGGCCTCGCCCGATGTCAAGACGATAAGGGAAAAAATAGGTCTTTCACAAGGCGAATTTGCCACACTCATGCATGTGAGTATCAAGACCTTGCAAAATTGGGAACAGCACCGCTGGAATCCTACCGGCCCGGCAGTCGCTCTGCTCAAGATTGTCTCAATAGCTCCAGATGTGGTGCTCAAGTCATTGCATGCTTGAGTTATAGAACCCGGTGTGATGATCATACTGCATATGGTCAGGTCTTGGTTGCGGCTTGGCAATGTCGCACAATCTAGCGGGTGTGAATCCCGCCTTGGTAATCGTTAGCCACGAGCCAAGTATCTAGCCTTGCAGGCAGTCCAGTAATGGGCTGTTTGATGCGTAGGCAAGAAAGCAGGCGAGGCGCAATGGTAACGGATAAAGCCGACCGTGAAGGTTGTAGTCCCGAAATGACCGCATTGGAAGGGGCCGATGGTTTCAAGACACCAGCAGGCAACAGCGGGTACGGCGAGAAGTTGAAAGGGCAAGCCGTGCCCGACCACCCGGGATTGTTAGACCGTATCGAGCCTGACACAACGATTGTGCGGTAACCAAGGAGATCCGGTAATCGGCGCGGAGCAATGCGCACCCTCCGACAAGCCTAAACAACGAGGAAGAGGGCAGCGATTACCGGAAGTCGGAGGTGCCCATAGTAGCGATGAACGCGGGTAATGCTGCGGGAGTGAAGGGGCACCGGTTTGAGATAGTGAATAGGGGAAACAGGCCCCGACACCGAGCGGACTATGCGCATGACCACACAACTTATTCACTTCACACCATGGGCGTATCCTCGCCCATGGTGAATGACTCAAGCTGGGAGCCGGATGGTGTAACGCTCCAAGTCCGGTTCTGCGAGGGCGGCAAGCTGCAAGGCTTGCCGCTACTCTCCCGATCAAGCACAAGTCTCCATGGTTTATTGAATTGTTTGATGACAAGACCTGACCAATTTGCCTTTTTTTGACGCAGTTGGGGACGCTGAGCCGTGACTCGCTTAATTGACGAGTGAGTGTACCTTCACAATAACCATTTCGGCAATAGTCAAGCATCTCTGACACAGTTCAAGGTCTGGTACAAAATCCGGCAGAATACTCCCCAGAGGATACTTGGACGGCAGATATATTGTATCGAGGAGATCACACTCCTCCTCGCTCATGCCACAATCACAATGAACCGCTGTCAACATGGCGGCAAGTTCATTAATGCTGTGCGTCTTGCGGATTGCTTGTCCTTGCTCAATCAGACACGCTTTTAACGATTTCTCTGCCGCTTGCTGGGCATTTTGCAGGCAAGGGTTGAAGAGGCCGCTTTCAAGCAGCACCCGAGCCGAAGCCAGATTCTCTTGAGCGTAGGCTAGCCAGAGCCTGGTTTCATCTTTCATAGATAACCTCGCCTTGGGCTATAGCATCCATGATAGTACAATCCTTTGCCCCCATCTTGAGCGGAATGATATCTAAAGGGAGTTGTCGGGCCACGGCACGAGTCATTTTTCGATATTTCATGGCCAGGGCGAGATAGGGCAGATTGCTATTCTGGACGATTGCAACATCGATATCATTTGGCGCGTCGTCGTGTAAAAACGATCCGAAGACAATAATTTTTGTGATCTCGGGAGCTATTTGTAGTTGCTTGACAAGGTCACTTTTTACAATTTTTTTTTGTTCAATGTTGATTGCCATTGCCTGAACTCCAAGGTTTGATCGCCAAGTTGAAGGAAGGTGCTACAATACACACGGTATTTTGTATCGGCTCTTAATGAGCCGCGATGCCCCGCTTTGATCATCATTACATAACGCAGCATGAGGCTGCAACCAAATAAAAAGGGCGAATAGTCTGAAGTCTGAGGTAGCGCCTTAGCCTTCAGACTGCCACTGTGCCCTTTTGTCTCCCCTCCATTAATCTCGCCCAGAGGCGTGATATGGCTACAAAACACACCATCCTTATTGTTGACGATTATTCGGTGTTGACTGCTGAAAGTTCGGAAAGTTCACTCTTACAGCTGCCAACTTTCCTGCTCCAGCCAGCCATGATCCAAAGTGAATTGGAGTTCGAGTGTAAAGGGGAAGTCCGGGTGCCTGGTGAGGAAGTCTGTAATCTGTCTGGCTTGATTCTCCTGTAGCGGAATCAGTTGGATGTCGTGGCGTTGAAGCGTTTTTTGGTCACATCGCCAGAGGCGCAACGGTCGAATGGTGTTGAGAATAGCGGCAATCCTGAGGCCGGCAAGGTCACTGTCTCCCCAGTGGCGGCGATGATCTTGGTCGAGGAGTCGGTAGAGTGCTGTTACTCCGTCGTTGGGGAAACCTGCGGTGTAGAGCAGGGTGCCGGGATGACGTTCTCTGATCAGACGGGTAAAAGGGGTTTCATTCTCAATGGTGATCAACTCATTCTTATCTTCATGGCCTGGCGCTAGCCAGAGTCGTGTTATGCCTGCGATATTGGGCCAGGAAAGGGTGGCCGGTTCGTTATTTTGCCAGAGACGAAAAATCCAGTCATAGGTCTGGTTATCCTTTTGATAGAGCAAGGGGCCAAAGATGGTGGCTTGCACTGCCAAGCGGTCACGAACTATGTGGTATCGTTCCCATAATGCTGATGCGGACTCTTGCCATGAACCATCCTCGGTCTCTTCCTGGATGATCAGCCAAGAGGCAATGAGTCGGCTCAGTTCTGTGTCGCGCAGGGTTTTGGAGTCGTTCAGGAAACGGGCGCCAAGTTCGGAGAAAGTCAATGGATCTTGGTTTTGACGGAGGAAGTGGATGATTTCCGCAGCGTGAAATGAACGTGCTACTGCCATTTCTCCGTGACGGGCGATCTGTCTGGCCAGGGTTGGCAGAGTTTTGATAAGGTACTGGTGGATATCGTGTAGTTCCGGATAGGCCAAACGCAGTCTTTCGACAAGAAGTGTTGCCGCCTGGATTTCGGATTGTGTCTTTTGTCTGTGGTCATCTCTGGGAAGATCAAGGGCGTGGAAAAGAGCACTGACCCATTCCTTGACCCCAGACTCAGTTTTTCCTTCAAAGAATCGTGTCCAGTTCAGCCGTACTTCCCCAGTCCGCGACAGGGACAATGCCCGCAAGCCAAAAAAGGCCTTGAGAGCTGCCAAATCCTCCCTGTTCAGACTCTGCCCGACCTTCATGACTCCTTTCAGTTCGCCCTGTTTATCGACTCGTTGGCAGATCTTTTCCAGGTATGGCCGGAGGCAGGGATACTGCCTAAGAAGTTCTTTGATGACTCGTGTCATCTACAGTTCCTCCCCGAACTCAATCGGTTCAGGGTCCTGTGGTTGCGCAAAGAGATCGATCTGTCTAACGTTATCGGGATTCTGCCAATGATACGGGTAGAGATGGATATCGAAGTTAGTGTCCTTCTTGACCAGGATAGTGGTGGAATAGCTGATTTCGCGGCGCACACCATCTTGATCTGGTGAGGCCACGAAGAGTTGCAGCCCGAGGTCGGTGGCAAAGCCCAAGAGTTGGTCGCGGCGACCGGCATCGATGCCGTAGAAGGCCTCGTCAAAGAGCAGGGTATGGAGTTTCACCTTCTTGCCGTGGTAGAGAAAATGGGCGATAGTTAGCACCAACAGGTAATTGGGCACTGCCTGTTCGCCGCCGGAGCCGATGCTCTTATTTCTCCGATCCATGACCAC
Source organism: Desulfobulbaceae bacterium (assembly GCA_013792005.1). Lineage (NCBI taxonomy): Bacteria > Pseudomonadati > Thermodesulfobacteriota > Desulfobulbia > Desulfobulbales > Desulfobulbaceae > Desulfobulbaceae bacterium. Next base: position 21,708 of record VMSU01000093.1, on the reverse strand, counting down.
TCCGTGATCGCCGGTCGCTGTTACTTCCATTTCGTAGCGGTACCAGTTCCGGTAATCCAGCTCTTCTGGAATATTCCCGACCTCGGTGTTGATGATCTCCTGTCTGTGGTCTTCAAAAAAATGCCGCAATTCCTCTTCTGCTGCCGGGTCAAAGGGGCTGAATTTGTTGATTACCGCCACCAGTCGACTGTATTTTTCCAGCGGCTTGATCCGGAAGCGGTAGCGCTGATTACCAAAGGTGCGCTGGTCAAGCTTGTTGCGGATGGTGCGGATCATCTGGTCAAGTTGGCTGACGTGAGCCCTTAGGTAATTGACCAATTCGGTCATGATGATTTTTTTGAACAGGTCCTTAGTCCGTTCGTTGATAATTTCATGTTGCTCATTGATTTCGCCCCCTAAGTGAGTGACGATTTCGTTAAGTTTTCTCCCCCGGAAATCTAGGACCTCGTTGTCTTTCTCCTCATACTGGAAGCGGAAGGCTGCGCCGAACTCAGGATCGTTTAATCGCTCCCGAAGGCGGATTCGGTTTTCATGAATGGACCTGTTACACCCCTCTTGCTCTTTTTGCACCGACTCCAGGGTTTTAAACTGCATGCCCTTCTTGGTGCGCAGGACATAATGGTCGATATCGATAAGCTCAGGAATCAAGGTATGCAATTGTTCGGCGCAGGCATTTCGCTGAATTTCTGCGTCACTTTGCTCCGCTTCCTTGCGGTTGATGGCATCGTTGTCGTTCCGCTGCTCGGTCTCGGCCCCTCCTAGCCGGGTGTCGATTCGACTGATCGCTTCTCGTTGTCGTTTGAGTTTGGTTGTTAATTGACTGATCTTGCCCTCCAAGGAAGCCAGTCCCTCCTGTTGGATGAGATGAGATGAGTCAGGTCTTGGATTCGTGTAGATAAGAGGGTGGTTTCTCGGGCAAGTTCTTCGTGCTGGCGGTTGTGGAGAGTAAGCAGGGCGTTATCTTGAGTTAATTTCTGGCTGCACTCGGAGGCTAGTCGTGCTGTCTGCTGGATGCTATTGATCCCAGTGCTAAGCTTTACTGTAAAGTTGTCCAGGCGCTCCACAGTCTCGCGGATGGTTTTGAGGCGCCGGTTAAGTTCTGTCTGTTGCCGCGACCATTGACGTAATTCGTCTTCACGACCTTTGATCTCGGCCTTGATAGCCTCCCTGCGGCTATTCTCGCCGATAAGTCGGGCCGGGTTGCCGAGCAGGCCGCGGTCATGACTGCGGAAGCTTAATACCCTACGATTATTGACGACACTAACCAGCGGTCCGAAATCACACTGCATTTCAGCGGCCAGGCAGCGTAAGCAGGTGGGATTCGATTGAGTCAGGTCAAAGGCCGTGCGCATCCAGTCCGGTAAGGAGTCAAGTCCTCGACCGGGACAGCTGATTCTGATTCCTGGCCAGAGAATAGCGATCCCGCGGCCCGCTTCAAACTCGGGATCGCTAAGCACCAAGGTGGCGGCGATCTCTTGGCCGATTGACTCTTCAATGGTCTCTTGTTCTTGACGAGAGAGTCCAGGACGCCACTCCAGGCCGGAATAAAGGGGGCGGGGGTTGAGCATTCCGGTGCGCATTGCAGCGAGGCAGTCGGTCCAGCCGGGGAGGATGGGTTGCGCTTCGTCCATGGCGCGAAGCCTGTGGCACTCGGTGGTGAGATCCGTTATGGTATTGGATATGGTTTCGCCCTCTTGTTCAAGAAGGGTCAGTTGACGGAGTTCTTGATCTCGAGTGTCAGACACCAGGTTGGAAAACTCTTGGACGCCAAAATCCAAGGCCTGAGTAATTATCTCCTCAGAGCGTCCTATCGTGTCCAGTGTTGTCAGTAGTTGGGAGATGGAGAAAGGTAGAAGGCTTGCGCCTTGACCTAATTCACTATGCAGACCGGATACTTGGCGGACCAAGGTGTGGTGCTGTTCGGCCTGCTTTCGTGTGCTGGCCTGTTGAATTTTGCTAAGGTTCTGGCACTCTTTCTTTTTTTTGGCCAGGGTTCGTTCTTTTCTGCTCAACTCCTCACGCCCTTCTTTTTCCTGGCGAACCAAGCCGGCAGAATCTTTGGTCATCAGGTCGTCGAGTCGTGTGCGTAAGGACGCTTCAGTCTCTTCCTCCTGTTGTCTTGATGCTATGAGTTGGGCCATTTCTTGTTGGCGACTGGCTATCTGTTGACGCAATGTCTCGATCGAGTTTTTGGAAAAAGTTTCTCGCATCAGCCACGAAAGCCATTGGTAGCGTATCGATGCCTCACTGTCGGCTGCGATATTCAGCGTGAAACTCTGCAAGCTTTTAAGATAATGCAGTTTTCTTTCCAGATCATCCAGGATGGATTTTGATTGGTCCAGGGTACGTAAGGCGTCGATGATCCGTTCGAAGATTTCGGTTTTTGGTTCCGGCAGCAAACTCTTGAACAATTCATGGTAATCTGCGGACTGTGAGGCAATTTCCCGGTAGGCTTTGCCCATGGCCAGGAATCGACAAACCTCCTGAAAATTCTCCTCTCCTCCAAACAACCGGCGAGCCAATTCATGCTGGTAGGATTTGGGTTCACCGTGGAACCCGCCCTTTTGTTTGAGAAGTTCCTTGAGTTCAAGGCGATCGGCAGGGCGACGACCCTGTTCGTCTTCAATCAGCAGCGGGATGTCCGCAATGGGGCATTCGCGGATAATCCCCCATTGTTTTATCCGCTCATCCATCGCTGAGGTTGAGATGCCCATGCCGACAGTGAGTGGGAGGCCATGGCGACCCTCTATTTCGAGTAGGGCATAGGTGATGCCGCCATCGCGGTTGATGGCCCCGCAATCGAGGTTGTAGCGCATGACAATGCCCTGGATTCGGCGGCCTTCCCGTTTTGATCCTGCGACCCGTGCGGCGGCGTTCCATTCCAGGGACTGGCCGACAGTTAACACATAGTGGATGGCGTCAAGGATAGTGGTTTTGCCACAACCGTTATCGCCCAGCAGGAAGAGATGGCCGCCATGGGCAAGGTCGATGGTCTCATCGACAAAATTGTGGAAATTGATCAGCCTGATGCGGGTGATCTGATAAGGGGTTGGCGGGGTCATTCGGCCGGAACCTCAGTCTGTTGTTGTAGCTCAGGAATAATCCGGCTCAAGGCATTGGCGTTGTAATGGTAGATGGCGGGTAAGGCTTCGTAGATCATATCGTCGTCGCTGGCGCTGAGATCATCGGGTGGATCAATCCGTTTGAGAAAGCGGTATCGTTCTAGTTCCGGCAGGATAGGCTTGAGGATTTTGGCCCGGACATACTCTTCTGAATACTGGCTGGCCTTATCAGGAAAACAGAGGGCAAAACGACGCTGGGCATGGATCAGCAGGTCTCCGAAGCGAAAACGTAGATTCTCCTTGTCCTCCACGGTCATGCCGTTCTCTTCCAGTTGGTGTTCGTAGAACTCAAGGATTATCATGAAGGCCAGGCACTCATCCCGCTTGGTGAAGGAGAACAGGGTTCGGGCGCTTGGGGCAATAGCGGTGTTGTGCCACTCGGTTTTGTAAGCCCGGGCGCATTTACTGTCCATCAGCAGGGACCAGTTGTAAAAAATCTCGAAAAATTCAGTAAATTCCTGACGGTGTCTTTTTAAGAAAAAAAAGAGGTCGGGATTATCATCGCAGTAAAAATAGGGGCTCTCCATCATGATGTTGAGCACCGCGCGGACCTTGTCGCCACTACGCTCCAGCAGACCGGCTAATTTGGATTCCATAACTTGTTTCCTGTTAAAGCGGGTGATTTTTGTTGAACGATAATCTCTCGGAGACTCAAGGCCTGCTCACCGGCCGTGAGATGAATAACATCGCTATCATCGGTAAGTTGGTAATCGATGCGGTCGAGCCGTCTGCCGTTGTCGAGGTAGCCAGCCTGGGCAAGGTCCATTACTTTGCGGAGATCGCTGTAGTCGATAAATTGGCCCTGTGAGACCTTGGCCTGGTCGGAACTTCCACGCATGATTGCTTGGGCAAGCCATGTGGCCATATCTGTAAGTCGTGCTTCATCCATGGATTGCACCGGTCGGTCGGCCTGCTGTTTGCGGGGGAGATAGCTATGTTTTACAGCCTCTTTCATACTCACTCGGCGGCGAGGTTCCGGGGGTGATGCCTTTTCATGTTCATCCCAGTAATGTGGGTCGCTGTAGCGATGGGCCGGGGCCAAGAGGTTGGCCATAAAGGCTTGAGGAGCATGATCTTCAGGGAGCGTGGTAATCTCATTGATCCGGCTTTGCAGATCCTGGAGGCGATTGTTTTTACGTTCCAGTTCCCGCAGGTGGCTGCGGAGTTTCTGCCAGACTTTGAGGACTGAGGCGCCGATGCGTTGATGGAGTTGATCCAGTTTGCCGTTCTCGATATAAAAGGAGTGCAACCCGGCAACGATGCCAACTCGTGCCGCTTCCCTCATGCCCTGTAAAAGATGTGGGGAGCGCAAGCGCTCAGCCTCCATGATTCGGGTACACAGGTCAAGCTTGTTCTGGTTTTGTTCTTGCTGCAAGCGAGTGATGAGGGGGATGATCTCTCGCCGTAGGGCATAGACCTGGCTCAGGAAACTGTGGACATATGTATCGAGTTCACTGATGATGGCCTTGATTTCGGCAATGTTATAGCTCTGAATGATAAACTGTAGGAGCCGACCATTGAATTCAATGAGACCGGCGGTAATGGCGCGGGTCAAGTCTTCAATCTTAAAGAGTTGGAAAATGATCCGACGGGCGGAATCTCCCTGTGAATCGTCATCCCGGCGGAGATGATGGAGCAGGCGGAGCAATTCGTTCAAGGAGCCGCAGACCTCCTGCAGCAGGTCGCGGGTGTCATGGCCACGCTCTTCCAAGTCGTCGGCCAGACGGCTTTCCAGCCACTCAATGAAGCGAGCGCATTCATCGGTCAGAGTGTAGCGGAATTTCCTCTTGCGGTTGTCGCGATACCCACGCAACCGTTCCTTTTCAATCCTGAAGTGAACCAGATCCCATTCCGCTAATTGAGCCATGTCGGTTCGGAATTGCTGGCTGGTGTAGTCACCGGATTCAATGGTATTTTGAGCCGGTCGTACTGCCTGGAAGATGTCCTCGTAGAGAGGTTCCAGCTCATGCTCGCGCTTGAACATAAGCATGCGGTAGAGAATTTGGGTGTAATAGATGCCGCGTTCCGAGCTCAGGAGCGACCCTAGTTGACGGTTGCGGCTGGTGATCAGATGGCGTCCAGCTCCCTGTTCAAAGGCAGACTGTGCCTCTGCCCCGAGCAACTGGGATTTTTCTTGATGAGCCGGGTTTGTCATGAATTGTAAATAGTCAGGTTGATAGTCAGGTTGACGGTTGACGGTTGCCCGTTACCGGTTTACGGTTGGAATAGAGTTGTTGTGGATAGTGCATGAAGTGGTCTCCGTTTTGGAGAGGACGGCATCAATCAGAGTATCGTCAGAAAAACTGTAACCGTTCACCAGGGGTACTAAAACTACAGGTAACCCCGGAACTGTAAACGTTCACAGTGTTGCAGCCGGAGTCTCCCTTCGGTCGCTTACCTGCGCGAAAGAGGCCTGTACGCTATACGTATGGTATGCGAACCAGGCCGATGACAAAGCAGATGCGGTGCTGCTGAACGTTTACGAAAAACTAGCCGACATCCTTATGTAAATCAATCTCTTTCCTGTAATGTTGGGTCAGATTATGATGAATATTCACCCTTCAGCAGACTGCGCCGGAGGGGGGTGTCTGACACAAGTGTTCGCCGTGTTTTCTTGGTTGGCGAATGCGTGCTGGTGTCTAGGTTTTTTTTACTTTTAGTGTTGTTCGGATACCCCTTTTTGTTATACTGAAATTCAACTGGTATTGGCAGAGGAAGAAGAGTCGATTTTGTTTCTGACCTATTGTGTTTTAGTGGTCATACATCTGGTAAAAAGGACACTTTCCCGAGCACGGAATATATCGGGTTACTCTCTCACCTGGTTTTATCTTCTCGGTGCTCCCCATAAAAATCTTTTTTAAGGTATCTCATGCGCTACTCCATTACATTTTTGCTTCTTCTGCAGATGGTTGGCTGCGTCCGGCAGCCATCTCTTCCGGACGTCGACAATTTGCCCAAGGTTGTGAACAGTATCGCTGTGCTGCCGTCTGGAGTGATGATCGAAAGTGGGTCGCCTCCGCTATCGCCCCAAGCTGCCAAGGTGATGGATGAGGGTGTTGCCGTTTTAGACCAAATGCTGGCTGAGTTTTTTTCCGCTAATCATCAGGTTCGTTTGCTGAGCGATGAGGAGGTCAATGCCTACTCGCAGAGTTACAGCGCCAGTCCCGTAGCCCAGGCCTTGGCGATTGGTAAGGCGATGGGGGCTGAAGCCGTAATGCTTTGGGGATTAGAGCGTTACACTGACCGTTCTGGTGGAAACTATGGTGTTCAGCATCCATCGTCTGTGGCATTCCAGTACCGTCTGATTCATACTGGTTCCGGACAGACATTGTGCTCGGCTTCTTATGACGAAACCCAGCAGTCCGGCGCTTCCAACCTTCTTGCCTTGAGCACTCTAGCTAAACGTGGCTTTAAATGGATCCCGGTCTCTGAATTGTTAAGAGAGGGGGTGATTAAAAAAATGGCAGAATGCAAATATTTGCAGATCTCCAACGATCAGGGGAGTAATGCGCCTTCTCTTGCCGAGATTCCACTTGATGATGCCGGGTCGTCTGTCGCAGAGCCTCCAGCAGAGCCGCTAGTTGCAAATGAATCCATCACCAGCATTATTCCTGCAGAGACTCCACCCCCTGTGGTTATTCCTGCACCTTCGCAAGAAGAGGGTGTGGCGCTTGAGGTTGCTGATGCGCCTGATGTTAGGCCAGCAGGGGAGATCTCTCAACTATTAGAAGCGTGGCGCAAGGCGTGGGAGGCTGCAGCCGGTCCTCAAGGAGACATGGAACATTTTGGAGCTTTTTATGCTGCGGATTTCAGAAATTCCAATCAGGGGCGTAACGTATGGTTGGCCGATAAAAAGAAAAAAAATCGTAGTAAAGATTGGATTCGGGTGAAAATTACCGATATTTCATTTGCTCAAATTGATGGAGGTCCCTTGTGGGAGGCTCGTTTTATTCAGGAGTATGCATCGTCCAACTATGCCGACACAAGTTCGAAGACACTGGTATTTCGTAAAAACGGAAATAATTGGGAGATTGTTGCAGAACGGTTATCGATTAATCGTAACCGTTCACCAAGGGCGCCGAAACTACAGGTAACCCCGGAATTGTAAACGTTCACAGCGCTGCTAATCAATGAAGGGTCCCTAGGAGCCTGTCGGATTTAGAGAATCGTAGCGAAAATTCATGAATATCTGGTCACGATTTCACGAGTTTGCAGTAGATTTATGTCTAAGTCCGACAGGCTCCTAGATTAGCTGAAACTTCGCAAAGGATGTCCTGCTAAATTGTGGAGTTTTTCTACTTTGACATTGAATGTCCAGTCTTGTTTCCTGGGGAGTGATCGGAGAGTCCCATTGCATAGGGGCTTCTTTGGAAGAGGTCTGGCCATTGTCAGTTAATGAATTGTATGGGAAGAATCTGCCATGAACTTGTACGACTTGAAACCGTTTTTATACTGGTTCGGGGTTGTTGTATTTCTCCTTCTTGAGCAGTTCATTTCCTATCGAGAGCCAACTGTTGCCAGGCCACGGCGCTGGCTTGCCAACCTCCCCCTGTCCCTCATGAATGGTATAATCTACCATCTCTTGTATACCAGTTCTATTGTTGGTCTCTGTCTTGCCGTACATGAACAAAACTTAGGATTGCTCAATACCGTGATTCTTCCTGAGTGGGTGAAGGTTGCGGCTGGTGTTATTGTTTTAGATTTTTTTATTTATATCTGGCACTTGCTTACTCATCAGGTACCATTTTTGTGGCGGTTTCACCGGGTTCACCATACTGATTTGAATATGGATGTAACCACCGCTAACCGCTTCCATCTCGGTGAGTTTCTGGTGACGGGACTGATCCGGTTGGCTGTAATTTATACCTTTGGCATCAGTCTGACTGCGTATATAATTTTTGAAATTCTGGTCAACCTGGCTGTTCAGTTTCACCATAGCAGCATCAGGGTGCCGTCATGGTTTGAGAAGTGGTGGGTTATTCTTTTTGTCCCTCCATTTCTTCATCGGGTACATCATTCGGTCAAGATCAAGGAGCATAATTCCAACTATGGGGTGATTTTTTCCTTGTGGGATCGAATGCTTGGCACACTGATCACAGAAGTTGAGCAGGAAACGATTGTCATAGGTACAAAACCTTATCGGGACATAGAAAAGCTTGGCTTGTGGCAGTTGTTGCTCTTGCCTGTTCGGCCTAATATTTGATGCGGATCAATTTTTGAATCCAACATTTAATAAAGACTATGAGACAATGGAGTGAGGGATGAACTGGATGAACCTTTTTGTGCCGGGGAAGGATCTTTCCGGGGCAGAGGCAAAGGAGTTTATGGCGGCAAGGGAAGCTAACGCCTATCAACTTGTTGATGTTCGGCAGCCTGAGGAATATGCCGGTGGTCATCTGGCTGGCGCTATCCTTATCCCGCTTAAAGAGTTGCCAGATCGTTCGGCTGAGCTGGAAAAGGAGAAACCACTCATTGTCTATTGCGCTGTCGGCGGCAGGAGTAAGGTGGCGGCGCAACTGCTTGCTGGTTATGGATTTACTACTGTCTTCAATATGGCCGGGGGGATTAAGGCATGGCAAGGGACTCAAGCCGCCGGGCCGGAAGGATCTGGACTTGAATTGTTTACCGGGGACGAGGACTATCCCGATGGTTTAAGTTTAGCATATGCCATGGAAGATGGTCTGCAGGAGTTTTATCGAAATATGGCCGGACGGGCAACGGAGGCGGATGATCAGGAACTCTATCTGCGATTAATGGGCTTTGAGGATAAGCACAAGGCACGGCTTCTTGTTGAGTACCGGCATGTTCACGCCGAGGAGGCCTTGCCGTCCCGGAAGATTGGGGAAGTGATGGAGGGAGGAGGCCGAGTTCAGGATCTGATGGCGCGGATGGAAGGGCGGTTACGCGGCAAGCGGGATATCCTGGAGTTTGCCATGGCTCTTGAGACTCAAGCTCTTGATCTCTATATTCGCATGGCGAGAAAGGTGGAGCAGCAGGAGGTGAGCACATTGTTCTTAAGTTTGGCAAGCGAAGAGAAGGGGCATCTTTCCTTATTGTCTGATGAGTTGGATGCACTCCTGTTGTCCCAGAGTTAAGTGACTAATTTCCCACTTATTTTCTGTGAAGCGGATGTCATGTATTTTGTCATTTCGAAATAGTTAGGATTGACAATCTCGTAAAAAGTCCGGAGATGGCTAAGCAGGTAAGCGAGCCTGCGAGACTCCGAAAGGTGCGATATACAGGTAAGCGATCAAAGAGAGACTCCGAGGCGCGGGGTGTGTTTTGTGAGTGAGGCCATACATATGGTATGCCGAATGAGCAAAACCGCCACGCAACGCAGTAGATCGCACTTTTTGCGACGCCATCAGGATTTAGTATCTGTTTATTAATATAATTCTGCCTAGAAAGGCAGGGGTCTCAAGTAGGGAATACAATGGAACGATATATCTGTGTACATGCCCATTTTTATCAACCTCCCCGTGAGAACCCTTGGCTTGGGGAGATCGAGATCCAGGATACGGCTCACCCGTATCACGATTGGAACGAACGGATCGCAGCGGAGTGTTATGTCCCTAATGCCGCCTCACGGCTTCTGGGGGACGAAGGTCGAATTGTCGATATCCAGAGTAACTATGCTCGAATCAGTTTTAATATTGGGCCGACGCTGCTCTCCTGGATGGAACAACATACCCCTGATGCCTATGCACAGATTCTCGCTGCCGACCAGCAGAGCAGGGAGTGGAGGGGAGGGCATGGCAATGCCATGGCTCAGGTGTATAATCATATCATTATGCCCCTTGCTAGTTTCAGAGATAAACAGACTCAGGTCGTCTGGGGGATTGAGGATTTTCGCCATAGATTCAGGCGCGATCCAGAAGGGATGTGGCTGGCTGAGACGGCGGTGGATCTTGAGACACTTGATCTTCTTGCCCAGCACGGCATCAAGTTTACAATTCTCGCTCCCAGGCAGGCCGCTAAGATGCGCAAAATCAAGGGAGGGGGCAGGTGGCAAGATATCAGTAACAGTCGTGTTGATCCATCGCGTTCTTATTTATGTAAACTGCCATCGGGCAGGACTATCAATCTTTTCTTTTATGATGGTCCCATCTCTCAGGCAGTGGCTTTTGAGAAACTGCTCAGTGCCGGAGATCATTTTGCGAATCGTCTGAACGACGGCTTTTCTGGAGCCCGTTCTTGGCCTCAACTCATGCATATTGCAACAGACGGAGAGAGTTATGGCCATCATCATCGATTTGGGAATATGGCGTTGTCTTATGCCTTGCACTCTATCGAATCAAGAGGTCTTGCTCGTCTGACAAATTACGGTGAATACCTGGAACGTCACCCTCCCACACAAGAGGTGAAAATTTTTGAAAATTCCTCCTGGAGTTGTGTGCACGGGATCGATAGGTGGCAAGGTGATTGTGGGTGTAACTCCGGTGGAAATCATGGTTGGAATCAGGCGTGGCGTAACCCGCTTCGGTTGGCCTTGGATTGGCTTCGTGATGAAATAGCGCCGTTATATGAAACCAGTCTTCGTTCGCTTGGTGTTGATCCGTGGGTGGCAAGAGATGCCTATATCCTGGTTGTTAACGATCAATCAGAAGAAGTAGCTCGTCAGTTTGCCGCTATTCATTCGCAGAGGGAGTTGCAAGACGAGGAGCGTATTATGTTTTTCCGCTGCATGGAGATGCAGCGTCATGCTCTCCTGATGTATACCAGTTGCGGGTGGTTTTTTGACGAGATCTCTGGAATTGAGACGGTTCAGATTCTGCAGTATGCCGGACGGGTCATTCAACTTGCCAGAGATCTGGGTGTTGAGCTGGAAGCCCCTTTTCTGGAACGTCTGGCAGCGGCCAAGAGTAATATTCCAGAGCATCGAGACGGGGCCCATATCTATGAAAAATTTGTGCGGCCGGCCATGATCGATCTTGAAAAGGTCGCCGCTCATTATGCAGTCAGTTCACTTTTTAAGGACTATGGTGAAAGTGTCAGTATCTATCGCTATGATGTCAGGCGCGATGATTTCTGGCATTCCAGTTTGGGTATGGTCAAAGTGGCGCTGGGCCGGATCGAGGTTCGGTCGAAGCTTTTATGGCAGACTCGGTGGGCAAGCTTTTGCGTATTGCACTTCGGAGACCATTCCATTAACGGCGGGGTTCGTCCTTATAGGGGTAGTGAGGCGTATCTTGAGATGAAGAATGAGATTATTTCAAGTTTTGAACTTGGAGACTACACTCAAGTTATTCGATCCATGGATGCGCACTTTGGCACCCATACATATTCACTCCTTGATCTGTTTCGGGATGAGCAGCACAATATCCTTGAAATTCTTACCGCACAAACGGTGGGCGGGTATATCGATCATTATCGGGAAATGTATGGCCGAAATCGGGCTCTGATGCAGTTTCTTCAGCACACCCGGATGCCTATCCCCAGGGAGCTGGTGAATGCTGCGGAATACGTACTCAATCATGACCTCTGGAATGCGATTCGTGCTGAACCTTTGGACAGTGATAAAATGCTTGAAGTGCTAGAAGAGATCCGGCGGTGGGGGGTTCAGGTCGATACTTCAAAAGCGGAGATGGTTGTCAGACATAGATTGGAAGGTATGATGGGCCAGTTTGGCAGTAATCCATCAGATACTAAATTGCTGGATCAGATCAGGACCGGGGTAAAATTACTTGGTTTAATAGATGCTGATGTGAACTACTGGCAGATCCAGAACAGTTACCACTGCATGGCCCAGTCTATTGCTCAGGATTTTGCGGCTGAGGCGCGGGCTGGAGATGCCGAGGCGATTCGTTGGCTTGAGGGGTTCATGGTCTTAGGCGGGGATCTTTTTTTCAATGTCGAAGCCGTGTTTCAACGATTCGGTCTGGATGTCTCTGCAGGGAAATAAGTAATCAGGTAATCGTTCACCAGAAGTTTTGGACGTGCGGATTTCACCGGACTGTAAACGTTTTCCTGGTACCTCAGCCGGAGTCTCCCTACGGTCGCTTACCTGCGCGATTTATATTGACCCGCTTCGTCGGTCAATAAAGCGGTCTGCGAAGTGTGCTGGTTGCACATGAGCAGGCTGCTGACAAAGCAGATGGGGTGCCTGGTGAACGTTTACGTAATCGGTTCTCCAATGTCAGAGTGCATCATGGTTTTTCTGGTTCTGCGTCGTCTGTGATCACATTCTCAAGTCAGGAAAATGCCGCAGAAATAGTGGACGAGTCTTGATTGTGTGACCATGGCAGATCCCATCATTGTATAATGGCCCAGCTCTTGGCTCTCGATTTCTTTTTCCTACGTGCCGCCACTAGACCCGTCAGTCCTGAACCGAACAGAATGAAGGTGGCAGGTTCAGGGACTGGGGTGATGTGGGTCAGTTTGACTGTTGTCTGCAGCAGAGTAAATTGGGGAGCATATGTGTCTGGCTCATAATAATCAATCACCTTGTTTCCGCCTTCCCAGATCGTTTTGCCAGCGGCGTCCTTTTTGTAGACTGGGTGTTTGTAGGTAATTAATATCTCACCATAATCCTGCATGGTGAACATATTGCCTTCTTTGAATATGTTCAGGCCGAACAGGTGGTTCTTATCCCCGTAGCTGCCAGGGACAGGAGTTCTGGTGCTTTCAAGCTGTTTTATCGAAGAGTCCGAAGATCCCCAATCTATAATAATGGTGTTAGCGGGATTGTTGTCGCTGTACTCATCAAAGAGGATGTTACCATATTTTGAAGGATCGAAGGGAGGGGGCAGGGTATCGACTACAACTCCGATTAAAGATAAAAACTCAGGGGTTAGTCTTGCCAACTCAGCATTGTTCATCAAATGAGCGTAAAAAAAACTAGAGCTAGAAGCTCCTGAGGGAAGGAAACCATTGCGGTCAGGATCAACAAAAAATATATATTTATGCCCGATGATGGAGGCGGGGGGTATCCCGGTGTTGTTTGGCGAAACTGAGGTTACTTCGAAGGTATAGTAGTAACTGGTGGCAAAGGTGGTTTTTGCCCCTGTCAGAAGGAGGATGCCTAGGAAAAGTCCAATGTGTCGTTTCATGTCGGTTTTTTCTTTTTAGGTAGAGTAATTTATTTTCATTTCTGCTCTCTAGGTCTCAGTCGCATATATGCTCTGGTGTGATCTGGCGGGGGGAATGCCCTTGTTTTTAAACTCTATTTATGACTTGATAAAGGAACATGAATACCAGTAAAAGGCAAGGATAAGTTTAGTTAAAATCGGAACAATGTGGGACATTCAGGGATTTCTGGACAGAGGGTCTGACCCCGGGCTTTTTCGAATAAAAAAGGCTCGCATCCCGAGAGGTGCGAGCCTGGTCAAAGAGTCTCTTTTATGATCACATCAGGTCATTTTTTGCTTTTGGCCTTTTCGGTAGCGGTCAGGCTGCGAGCGTTGCGAACCGTCGCTTCGCATTCGAGTTGCGGGATTTGGGAATAGCCGTCGTTCCTGAGAGATTGTCTCACCCGGCTCAGCAGTTCTTTGCGGGAAAGAGTGCCGCCGCTGGCACGCATATGTTTACAGAAAAAGTAGGTGAAGGCCCCATTGTAACTGTTGTTGATGAAAGCATCTGCCGAGGTCTGGTTGTCTTTGCAGCCGGCCCAGAGGATGTGGTGGACTGTGCTGCGATTGGCGCTTCTGAAGCTTCGCGGGGACTTTAGATCATCTTCCTCTCCTTCAAGGCGGCATTCAATGTCTGCGGGTGGAGCAAGGAACCGATCCAGGGTGGTGTGTTCCGGTCCTAAATTTGCCGGACGTCCAAAGTTAATATCACGGAGACCGGTGCCAGAGTGGCAGCTATCCAGAAAAACTTCAAGCAGCACGCCTTTGGGCAGTTTGCTGAAAATGCTGTTGAGAGAGTCGTCGGTAATAAAGGTGCCGTCCCAGTCCATATCATAGGGGCAGATGAGTTCATCCATCTGGTCTTCCAATTCATCGCCATTGCGATCACGGATCTGGGAGCCATGGCCGGAAAAATGAAACACCAAAAAATCGCCTGATTTGGCAGTGCTCACCATAGTCTGGAGCCGGGAAACGATATTCGCTTTGGTTGCACGACTGTCTACCAAGACGCGGATATCTCTGTTGGTAAAGCCGAGATAGGTCTTCAGGATATCCCGCATGTTAGTAACATCGTTGATGCACCCGCGCAGGTCACTGATTCCTTTGTAGTCATTGATTCCAACAAGTAACGCTTTCTTTGCCATTTTTTTCTCCTCTTTTCATGGTTTGATGTGCGTGGTGGGCAGAAGTTACGGCTTTTTAACCTCTTGGGTTGTGTGGCAGATAAAATGAGTAAATCTGGTGACTGTATGGATGTTATTCTATTCGCTCCTTTTCTTGGACATAGTGTCCAGGGATGAGCTGAGAAGGTGAGATAAGTGCGGCGTGGTTGATGTTATGGTAATTTATTAACAGTAGATAGCGGAACTACTAATATAAATCAAGTAATTATTGTTTGTATTAGTAGTTATGTAGAGGAATGGAGCATGATTTTTGCGGAATTAAGCGTCACGCGTGCTGTTGCATGAGGTCTTCTTTTTATTGTTAATCAAGAAGATGACGTCTGGCTGTTTTCTTCTCAAGAAAATTAAGGTGCAATTCGCGCTGAGATAAAATCGTCAAGCCTGTTGTCGTGCAGGGCGTCGCGTAGCGGGATAGAGACGGTGAAACAAGAGCCTTTTCCTTCTTGACTGTCCACTGTGATGGCGCCGTTATGTTTTTTGATGTTCGACTTCTCGATACCAATCTTTGCGAGAAGGTCGGGAAAGGATAGTGTGGTAAGGGCGGGAGAGAAACCCGCCCTTACCCGATTCGGATTTATTGCAAAGCTTGGGTTTAATATCTCGCTTCTTGCTGCGGTGTTGTTAATTATTGCTGTGAAATCAGCATTTTATGTGGACGAAAGATTGCGATGGTTAGTTTGAGAAAAGTGATTTTTAACTTCTCTATCAATTAACTTGCCCACTTTACTTTTAGCTATTTTCATATTGTACCGTACCTGAAGGTTGAGCCAAAATTCCGGCTCAATACCAAAATACTTACCGAGACGTAACGCAGTATCAGCAGTAATTTCTCTTTTGCCATGGATAATTTGACTTACCCGGTTTGCAGGGACATTAATGTCTTTTGCTAACTGGTTTTGAGTGATTTCCATTGGCTTAAGAAATTCTTCCAATAATACATCGCCCGGAGTGATTGGAGTTAGTTTGGTTGCCATAATTCTACCCCTTGTAATAATCAACAATTTCTACGTCGAAGACGTTTTCTGCCGACCATACGAAACAAATACGCCACTGGTCGTTAATCCTAATGCTGTGCTGTCCGCTTCTATCGCCTTTTAACTGCTCAAGCCTATTCCCAGGGGGAATTCGCAAACTTTGCAAAGAAATAGCTGCATTCAGAACTTCAAGTTTTATTCTTGCTGTCCTAGAAAAACTTCTGAATTTTTTTACATCCAAATCGTCAAAAAGCTTTTCCGTATCTTTGCATTTGAAGGATTTGATCATAGCTATATGACATGACGAGATACGTCATTCGTCAATAGGAATATTAAATTGAGAGCTGAACGCCAAGCATCAGTGGACGCCGCCATTGTAGATGAACAAAAAAACAGTGCTTCCCGGCGTTCCGCTGTATGCACTGGTGTACGCCCGGTACGGGCGTGAACTAATGGGGTGAAAGTCCCTACCCTGTGATCAGATACAGTATTTCTATAACGTTGTTTTTGAGATACGTTTTCTAGCAACCGTATCATTCTGGGATATTTAGTAGTTAGCGATTGACATCGAATACGTTACATCATTTAATGATATAAGAAATGTTGTGGATTGAGGCAAAGGAGGATTGGCATGGATATAAAATATGGGCATGGCCTTGAGTTTGACGCTGACGATAATTTTCAGGAGGAAAAAACCTCTGATGGTTCCCCTGAAATCCATGTGACGCTTGAGCAAATCTTGCGGCATGGTTTCCGTACCCCGGTTGGTGAACAGGAGCAGATTTCGTTAACTATTAACGGCAATCATTACGTTGTATTTAATCTGAGCGAACGTGGCGTTGGTATCTACCTCAATCATTCTGGTGAGATGAAGAGCCTTGCTCAGTTTCAGGGAATATTGCTTACCATTGGGGGGCACTCATTTTCAACTGATGGGGTGGTGATGCATTTATCTAATGACGGGATTCATGATCTCTGTGGAATTGAACTGATATCGATTTCCAATGAATGCCAGGATGCCATTATCCGTTATCTGCAGAAGAGTCGCAGTTCCCTTTTTGTACCTTGATAGGATTATCTGCTATGAGTGAAAATAAGAAATTCGATATTCTGGGTGACATATTAAATGATTCTTCATCAAGTATGGTTCGTGGAATCGAAGAGTTGATGAAATTGACTCATATGGATTCGAATGCTTTACAAAATAAACCGTTAGCGAAATCTCCAAAGGCAAAGAAAAAAAATCGTCAGGGGAAGAAGCATAAAACTACTCACTATCTGACTAAAGAGGTGTTTGACAATCTGGGTGAGGCCAAGGAAGATATTCGTGATTTCCTCCCTGCCAATTCGAAATCTAAGGCGAGTAAATCCAGAATTGTCGAGAGTGCTATCACTGTGGTGCTGCATGAGTTTGTGGAGAAAGGCAAGGATAGCGCCTTGATTCGTGAATTGCTTAAAAAAAATCACGAGAAGTCGTAGAGTTTGATTGCTCGAGGAATCCGAGACTGAATATTAAGGAGTATCGATGCGATGATTATAATTTGTCCCCATTGCAAAAAACAGCACAATATTGACGAAAAGGCCATCCCTGCTCATGTTAAAAAAGCGAAGTGCAAATTCTGTGGCAATTATTTTCCTCTCGATTTGACAGAATCGCCTGCTGCGATTGTTGCGCCGCCTCCTGTGAAGAAGAAAGAGGGGCCTAGGAAGATAAGTGTCTCGTTGAGCAAAGGCGGTGTTGGGAAAACGACGACAGCGGTAAATCTTGCTATGGGTTTGTCTCTCGCCGGGTTTAAAGTGCTGTTGATTGACACTGATACCCAGGGACAATCCAGTTATATGTTAGGTGTGACACCTAATGCTGGACTTACTGAGTTAGTTCTGGGAGAACTGGGACCTGAGGAGACTATGCTCCAGGTCCGTGAACGATTGTGGTTACTTGGGGGTGGAAAATCACTTGCTGGGGTCAAGCGACTGATTGGCAGGAAGGATTTTGGCGGCGAATTGACTCTGGCTGAAACCTTGGCTGAGCCTACCAAGGATTTTGATTATGTTATCGTTGACACCTCTCCTGGGTGGGATCCTTTGACAGTTAACATTCTATTTTTTGTTACTGAAATACTGGCCCCGGTTTCACTTGAGGTCATGTCTATTCAGGGATTGGTTGAATTCTTAAAAAGTATTGCCTCAATTCAAAAGTATCGGCCTCAGGTGGCTCTTAAATACATCCTGCCAACCTTTCTTGATATGAGGGTTAAAAAATCGATTGGTATTTTAGAAAAACTGAAGGAGTTGTATGGAAATAATGTTTGTTCTCCTATTCGTTACAATGTCAGACTGTCCGAAGCCCCAGCCTATGGTCGCAGCATCTATGAATTTGCTCCAGGTTCACCAGGGGCGAGCGATTACCGAGAGTTGGTCAGGAAAATAGCAAACAATAATAAGTTGTTACGATAAGTTTCGTGACTGATTGCTTCATTAGGCTATGGTTTATGAAAAATACTGCTCAGATGATTGTTCTTAACGACCCAACGTATCGTATTCTTTTCTCTTGTAAACAGGCTCAGGGTTTGTGGTTTACTTATCTGATCGGTAATCAAAGTATTTTACGGATTAATGTGTTTGGTGAGATCTGGTGAGATGCGTCAGATGTAAAACTGATAATCACGATGCTGTGAGTCACTGTGTGCAATGCGGAGCTCCGTTTCACTTTCAACGGCGTGTTGATCGTTTTCGTAACAGAAAACGTTTGATGATTCTCGCAATGTTTTGTCTGTGGATTAGTGGCTTTGGTTTTGTATTTCGTGATTCGCTCTTTACGCATGATGAGAGTAAACCGGAACTTTCTGCAGCTGAGCGTGAGGAAGTTCAAAACAAGAAAAACAGTAAACGGAAGGAGATGGCAGATCGACTGAAAGCTGTTTTAGACGATGCCAATACTCCGCAGGACGTTTCCTCTGACGCTAAGCCTTTATCGAACGAGACAGAGGTTCAAAAATCGGCACAAGATAAATCGGTGATTTTAAGGACCGGTTGGGTCTCAATTATTGGACCCGGTGGACGTCAGATGGCTAAACTTCAGGCCGCCTTGATGGGGAATGGCTGGATTGCCATGCCGACTCGGGCTTTATATGGAGGCTCTCAGTGGACGGTTTCCCGGGATGATGGGTCAACTGCTGAGATTGCTTCAGGGATCTGGAACAAGGGAAGGGTGGTCAGCCTTTGGCAGTTAGCCTCGTTTACTGAGCACGAGGGGGAGGCATCTCTTGCTCAGTGGGTTGCTGACGCTCCCTTAGCCTGGATGAGTATTGAGTCTCAAAAAGAGATATTAGACATTCAATTAATGCCAGGCAGTAGACAAGGATATTTTGTGGTCTGTCCATTACCCCTGGACATCAAAGAGTTTGGGGTGTTCATTCAGCAAGAATCGATTGTGGGCTGGTCTTTTGGTGCGTGGCTTGATAACGTGTATCTCTGGAATGGCCCGGTTGGTTCCAGGATAGTAGCAAACAGTGATGTTCGTAATTTCTATGATCAAACTTTTGCTAATGGCAGAGAGGAAAAGTTCGCTCTAGCCTTGTCCATGAAAGCAAACAATTCTTCCTTGGAGCGATTGAAAGCCCTTGTTGACGGATTTTCCCGGCAACCCAAATTGCCGTTGAACGACACACCCGACTTCTTGCGGGTAGATGTTGTTGGAAAGTTACTTAAACAGTTGGCTGAGGAACTCATCCATCAAGGTCAAGGGGCGCAACTTGTCGATATCCTTAACGATGATATCTTGCGAGAGATAGGCGACATCAAACTCTTGCTTGACTTGATTCCTGTGATCACATCGACTCAAGGGATTGAGCCTGCGATTATAAAACTTGAAACCCTCGGCAAGGATCTTGTTGAAAAGGGGGGCGTTGATGTGCCCGCAGTCAATGAACTGCACCTTAAACTCTATCAGGACTGGTTGCAATCCTTAGTCACTGTTAAGTCTCTTGTCGAGGCGGCTCAAGTTTTGGCCAAAGCTAAGGCCTACTATCCAAATGACCCATACGTTCATCTATTGGGGGTTGAGTTAGCTTTGCTGAATGGGGACTGGCAAGGAGCTGAGCGCCTGATAAGCATGATGGAGTACCCTGCAGCAATGCAGGATCGTTATGAGTTGCTCGCTCGAAAAATTTCGGAATTGAAGGGAGATGAAGGCACGGTTGTGATCCGTTTTGTTGCAGGAAGTAATCGGATTCCAGTAACTTCCGAGTTGAATCAATCTATTCGACAAAGTTTTCTAGTGGATACCGGGGCCTCACTAGTGACAATCCCGTCTGCTACGGCTGAATCTTTAGGGTTACGACCGGTTCGTGGAGGGCATTGGGACAGCCACTCAGTGTCAACAGCAGGGGGAGTGATATCGGCCACCGAGGTGCTGATTGAGACATTGGAGATCGAAGGCTGGGTGGAAAATAATGTTAGCGCTTTGGTTATCGATATTCCTGATCAACCGGGCGTTGGTCTATTGGGTATGAACTATTTGAGCCGCTTCCGTATGGATTTAAACACCCGCGAGGGAAAATTATCGCTCCGTCCCAAATGATGCAGGGATGACTGTAACCCCAAATGGATCTTCCTTGATTGTTAATTGGAAAAATTTCAGAGATTTGAATAGGGGTCTGCCGAAATAGAGGAGTTCTGAAGCTAGACTTAAGGACCGCTTTTGGACAGCTTTTTGTCTGATTCTGAAGTCCAGAGTAACAATTTGGGCAATTTCTGTCAGTAAAGTTTGGTCATTGACTTCAGCAAATTTTGTAGAAAGTTGAGAGATTTTGGCAAAACTGCAATGCTCTTCCTGCAATGAGATCAATTCCCAAAGTTCTTCATCATCTTGTAATATATCCTCGCGTTTTAAACAGTGTTGGTAGATGATATTGGTGAGTGACGACGAATCCCAACATTTCAGCAGCTTACATTCGAGCGGCCGATGGGCATAGATTCCGCACGTCTTCTTTGTTTTGTCGAAAAAGTGGCAGATCCAGGAATCGTTATGACCGACAAGTTTGATTAGTTCAATACGTGCCGGTTCCACACTGTTGGTGAGAGGTGAGATGACAGGCTCACCTTGGCGAATGGTGATCATGTCGCCAAGGGCAAGCCGTCGCTCATGAATGAGTGGAAGGTCTGATTGGTGAAGGGCTGGCCCGCCCTTGATGCAGCAGGTTCCGCAGCATAGGCATGTTGTTTGGTTTTCTATCGTTCTCTCCATGCCTTGTTTATGCACCTTACTTTTCCTTGTGTTTTTGTTGCTTGACGAATAACTAGTTCCGGTTGAAAGTTACGTGATGATGCCTCACTTATTCTTTCATCAGAGGTAACTACACAGGTTAACGGTAATCAGTTATCGGTTTACGGTTAAAAGAATTATGGTTTGTCATAAATCATCGCATGATACTCAATGTCAGTGTGTTCTCAGCCATTGGCAGGACCCAATCACCGTCAACTGTCAACCGTAAACTGACAACCTGAGCCGTTACCATCAGAGTACAGTGTTGATCCAACTGAACTGGCTTGGGAAAAATCCAAACAATCCTCTCTAATTCTTCCAGACTCCCCCTTCTAAACGAATCTCTGGTGGAAGAGAATTATAGGAGTTAGAATTCTCTGGGTTTGTGCTGCTCGGCTTTTTTTTCTCTGTGGATTGTTCGGAAAACTTAATGATTTCGTGAGCAACGATAGCTCCAGAGGCAGATTCCTCCCCGCGGACGAGCACTCTGTCCTTTTCTTTATATGTTTGAGCTGGGATGGGATTACCTTGAGCATCTACAAAAACAGTCTTCCATACCTTTTTCCCATTAACGATTTGGGCCAATAGATGGATGTCTTTTTCAGCCACTACCATCAGATCGTTCTTGAGATCAATTTCCATAATAAAAGCTCTTAACTCCGTTGGTGGTTGCTCTGTAGCAAGACTTATGTTCAGAAACATCGACAGGCTACATAGTAATAGAGCTGCGGTAACATTAAAATATTTTACAATACGCATGATATTGCATCCCTCCTAGTTGATAACATTTCAGGTTATTGAGGTATCTGTCTCCAGTAATGACGAAGCAGGTTCGGCTGCATTGGAGGATCTTTTGTGTCAAATCCTGTAATAATTGTCGCTTTTCCTTCATGAACAACAAGAACAGGTTCGGGGGGAATACCCTTTGTTGATAATTTCAGTCGCCGTTCATCATGAACCCTAACCTCATTCACCTTACTTTGACCGTGTTCATCAATATAGGTCTCATCGTTATTGGAATTGTTTTTTACGGCCGATCCATCTTCATACCAGATCTCATAAAGATACCCGGTTCCACGGGCACCGGGATTGGAG
>VMSU01000092.1 GCA_013792005.1 Desulfobulbaceae bacterium | reverse complement strand
CTCCCTACTCACATGTGAATATAAATTCACATATAAATCACTTTAATATTTTTGTCAAAAAAATAATAAAAATTATTTGTAACTACACAGGTTAACGGTAATCAGTTATCGGTTTACGGTAAAAGAATCATGATTAGTCATAAATCATCGTATGATACTCAATGTCAGTGTGTCCTCATCCATTGGCAGGACCCAATCACCGTCAACTGTCAACCGTAAACCGACAACCTGAGCATACAAGGGTGCGCATGGTTTCATCATGCGCACCGATTTTGGTGGGCTTTTTTTAATACATTTCGTACTTGGCCAGGACCCCGTCCAGTCCGCCGTTTGATAGCGGTTTTTTCCAACTTGGCCGCAACCCTACTGATTTTAATAGTTCCCGCTTTCCCAGATAGAGGAAGGCGGTGGACCCTGTGCATCGGTGCTTGAGGAATGAACCGAATTCATCGAGCAGTTGTGTCGCTTCGCCTGGTTTCTGCATCCTTACGCCGTACGGCGGATTGCAGACGATGGTGGCGTTGTGGATAGCGTCAATTGATTGAAACCCTTTGGCCTTGATGGAGATTGATTCGCCATGGGGCAGGGTGCTCAAGTTTGCCCGGGCGGTGGCCGCTGCCTCGTGATTAATGTCGCTGCCAACAAGTAAACCTGGCGGCAGGGGTCGGATCTGGGCCTCAGCTTCGGATTTGACGTTATCCCAGATGGTGGCGTCGAAGTCAGGGAGGGCCATGAATCCGAAACGGGTCCGCAGACTGGCCGCCGGAATTCGGCAATAATGAATCAAGGCTTCGCCCAGCAAGGTGCCTGACCCGCACATGGGATCGATCAGGGGGCGTTCCCCGTTCCAGTCGCTGAATTTGATGATCGCGGCGGCCAGGGTCTCTTGCATCGGAGCTGCCACACTCTCTGTCCGGTATCCCCTTCGGTGCAGCGAACCCCCTGAGGTGTCGAGGCTGATGGTCGCCTTATTGCGGTCGATGTGGAGATCAAACCAGACATCGGGCGATCTCCGGTCAATGTCCGGTCGCTTACCGGTTCTGTCCCGGAAATAATCGACGATCACGTCTTTGAGGCAGAGGGCGGCGTACTGGGAGTGGGTGATCTTGCTGTTTGACAGCGTGGCGGTGATCGCAAAGGTCTGATCCTCGGTTAAAAGCGTCTCCCAGGGGATCTTGGCCGCTGTCTGTTGGAGGTAATTGGTGCTGTGGCAATCGAAGACCAGCAGGGGGGCGGTTATCCGGGTGCAGAGGCTGGTGATCAGGTTGATTCGGTAAAGAACCTCGGCTGTGGCGTTGAAGTAGATTCCCCGGAAGGCAGGTTTGATCTCTTCTGCCCCGAGGCTTGCTAATTCGTGACTGGCCAGTTCGGTAAGGCCATCGGCGGTTTGGGCGAAATAACGGTTGGTTTTTTGGTATGTGAACACTGCAATGACTCGTTGTTGGTGTGATAGGATTAAATGAGGTGACGGGTGTAGGTATTGACCTGTAAATCGGCGAAGAACAGACGGTGTGATGTCTATTTTTCACAAATGGAGGCAGGTTTAGTGGAGTATTCCCCTGTAAGGTGTTCTTCTACCACAGGTGAGAAGAAATGGCGAAAGTAAAGATTTTAGGGTACTACGCAAGTTGCCGATGACTGGTTTGGTTGCGGGGCGCTCAGCGTCCCGGTCAAGGTCAACCTAAGTTGCGTTTATTGAAAGTAATTGTTTTCTGTAGCCGCTTCGGAATCACTCTTTTGACAACACCATAGCTATGATAATGAACGGTAAACAGTACTTTTTTTTAGTCGCCACCCTGGTGCTGGGCATGAGTCTGTTCGGTCCAGTTCCGTCTGTTGTTGGTGGCTCGAAATTGCCGCCAGAGGTTGAGACTGCTTTTTCGGCCGCTGGTGTGCCCAATGAGGCTATCGCCATTGTGGTCGAAAAATTGGATCAACCGCACTCTGGTCGTCGGTTGGTGTCGCATAATCCGGCTCTACCAATGAACCCGGCATCGGTGATGAAGTTGTTCACTACGGGCGCCGCGCTCGACCTGCTCGGACCGGCAAAAACGTGGAGCACCGAATTTCGGACGATAACGACTCCTGTCGATGGTGTGCTGGACGGTCTGCTCTATCTTAAGGGGAGTGGCGCACCTAACTTGACCATGGAGCAGTTCTGGGTGCTGTTGCGTCAACTTCGCCTCCGGGGCGTCCGTGATATCCGTGGCAACTTGGCGCTTGATCGGAGTTTATTTGCGCTACCGCCGCACAACCCGGCGGCCTTTGATGGTAAGCCGTTAAGCCCTTACAACACGGGGGCAGATGCGCTGCTGGTTAATTTCAATGCGCTAACTCTTCTGTTGATGCCTGATGAGGCTCACCACCGGGTATCTGTTCTTCTCGAAACTCCGGATGCGAAGCTTACTATTAATAATCGGCTGCTTCCGGTTGCCGGAGATTGCGGCAATTGGTATGAACAGGTTACCGTGAAAGTCGAAGAGTCAACCCTTCAGCTTTCCGGCCCGTATCCGAAAGGTTGTGGCGAACGGAAGATTAATCTTTCTCCGATTGTTGGCAACGCTCATGTTGAGGGTCTCTTTCGCGCACTATGGAGTGAACTTGGCGGCACCTTGAGTGGCGAAGTTGTCAGCGGGGTTGCGCCTCACGATAGTTCGGTCATTGCCGCTCAGGACTCGGCGGCTCTTGTTGAGGTCGTGCGTGATATCAATAAGTTCAGTAACAACGTGATGGCACGCCAGCTTTTTCTCGCCCTTTCCGCTGATACCCCGCCAGCGACCTATGAAAAGAGCGCTGCCAGCCTCCGTGCTTGGTTGACCGGCAAGGGCATGAGTGCCCCAGAGTTGGTTATTGAAAACGGCGCCGGGCTGTCGCGTAATGATCGGGCCAGCGCCGACACTTTGGCCGCTCTTCTACGCAGCATATGGCAGAGTCCGACCATGCCGGAGATGATGGCATCGCTGCCTATTGCCGGAGAAGATGGCACGATGAAAAAGCGTGGCAACGGTGAAGGAAGGGGGCGTGCTCATCTCAAGACTGGGTATCTTGAAGGTGTCCGGGCGCTTGCCGGATACCTGCTTGATCTCCGGGGAGAACGGTGGCTCTTGGTTGTCATGGTGAACCACCCCAGTGCCGTTCGTGCCAAGAAGGGGATGGACCGGTTGGTGGAGTGGGTGATCCACCGCGAGGAGGGGGATGGGGGCATTGCCGGAAACTAGTTTTTGTCTTGCCAAGAGACCTGTAGCGTTTTACCTATTCAACTGTCATACCCGATTATGTATCTCTTCCTCTCGTGCCAGACTGGTCAGTAATAACCAGGGAGTTGTCGACTTAAAATACCTTTAGCCATTTATGCTGACGATTGACGATTTTGATATACCAAACACGCTGCTATCAGAGCTTCGTGCGATTGCTGACCAAATTAAAGGCGGCCAGCTTCTGGCCTTAGCCAAGGCTGTGCCGAGCCTTGCCGTCGGTGTACGTCTGACTGCGGCTAACACTCGTTTTATCAGGCAGCGGTTGTTGCCTGATTCCGGTCGCTTGCGCGATGAGGTCAGAGATCTTCTGGCTGCGGAAGGGCTGAACTGGCAGTTGGTGATGGTATTTTCAGTCACAGTCTTGACTGAGTGCCTGCCTCTGTTTCTCGCTATCTACGGCCGGGAGCGAATGTTGGCCGCTCTGTTGGTGGATAGTCGTCCTGAGGTGCGCCAACTCGCTGTGTCCTATTGCCGGGAAGAAGATTGGCACTCAAAGCCCTTGTTTGAACGAGATGAGGCGATCACTGCGTTAGCTAATATTATTCAGCCGTTTCTACGTGCGATGGCCCCTTTGATGTCGGGCTCTTCTTCCACGTCGGAGCCAGGTGAGGATCTCAATAGTGAGGAATTCAGCGTCTTCCGGAGCAAGATCGCCACCCTTGAAGAGCGGCTGCGTCACGCTAAGGATGATGGTAGGGCCCTCAAGAAGCTTGAAGTCAAGGTCGAGGGTTTGAAGAACCAGAGAGCAGCCTTGGAAGAGAAACTTGATCGTGAACGACAGTTGCGTTTAGCGGCCGAGAAGATGGAAACCCAGGCGGAGGCCCGTGTGCAGACACTGCATCAGGAGCAGGAACGGGCGGTGCAGGCCGGGGTTGAGGCGGAGATGCAGTCGGTGGTCAGGGCTTGGCTGGTTGAGCCTCTGCGTCTGGGGAGTGTAATTGATACTGTCAACGAGCCGCAAGGTGGTGATATCCTTGACCGGGTGTGTTCCGTTCTGAGTCATCAGGCGGAACGTGACCGTCATTACGGTAACCGCAGTCAATTGCGTGACCGCTTGCTTGCCTTGCGTCAGGCGGAGGAGTCGCTGTTGCGTGCAGCGGCCGAATCCATCAACCCACTTCCGGAACTTAGCGGTCTTATTGCTGAACTGCAGGGTGAGACCGATCATATTGAAGAAATCCTGGGAGAGGGACGGCAAGAGAGCATTGTGGTGCAGCGTCTTGCCGCTATGATCCGTCAGGCAACTGACGAGGCGTCATTGACCAGGATCAAACGTCTGCTACACGAGATGGAGACGTCAGGGGTGATTACTCCTGTCGAGAGCCGGGAATTGTATCACGATTATCACAACTGCCTGGGGCGTCTTTTTGATCGTTTCTCTGTTCAGCCTCTGTCTGACATCGGGTTCACTGATCCAGCCCTGATTGTCGGTAAAGGCAGGGCTGGACATGGGAGGTTTCTGTGGATTCTTGATGGGTATAATATCCTCCTTGGACTTGAGGATCTCTTTGCTAAGACCTTTGAAGAGGATGGCCGGCCTGGCCTCAATTCCAGAAAACGCCTGTTGGCTATGGTTGATGCCCTGCTTGCCGATAGCCGCAGTCTGGCCGATGTGGTGTTTGACGGGCCCATTCGCAGCGAAGAGAATTTCAGTTCCCGGGTCAAGATGATATATTCCGGCGGCGGTGGGTTTACCGTCCGTGATCGTGCCGATCAGGCGATTGTCGACTGTCTGGAGATGCGTCCTGACGGCCCGTCGATCCCCACCATTGTCGTGACCAATGATCGGGTCTTGGCTGATCGCTGCTTGATGTTGGGCGCTAGAGTGATGCCCTTGCAGCAATTCGCCTCCATCCTCTTCACGCTTCCGGGTATCCCGGGGTCGTGATAGATAATCAGATCCTTTCCCTCGTCTAATTTCTGCGGCTATGCTTATTCTCCATCAATCAAATCGCGTGGAGAATCTCTTCGGCCAACTCGCCTTGCTGACCGAAACCCCGCTGGCAGAAGTCCTGATGCCTGAGATTATTGTGGTTCAGAGTCAGGGGATGGCCCGTTGGCTCTCTCTGGAGCTGGCTCGTTCCCAAGGAGTCTGCGCAAACTTTGATTTCCCGTTTCCCGCGGCCTTTATCTGGCGCCTTCTGGAGCAGGCGTATCCTCTCCGCGGCCCGTCTCTGTATGAGCCAGAGATTATGCGCTGGTCACTGATGGAGCTGCTGCTGGAGTTAAGGGATAGGCCGGAATTTTCTCAGGTGGCGGCGTATCTCCAGGGTGAGGGCCCGGATCTGCGGCGGTATCATCTGGCTGGACGGATTGCCGGTCTGTTTGATCAGTATCTGGTGTATCGTCCGGATTGGATTGAGGACTGGTCTGCTGGTGGTGATGACAAGTGGCAGTCTGTGCTCTGGCGGCAACTCGTGGCCCGGCACGGGTCCTGGCATCGTGCGGCCATGCTGGCCCATTTTGCGGATATGGTCCGTTCCGGCGCTGAATATCCCTGTCCGCTGCCCGAACGGATCAGTATTTTTGGTATCCCTTCGCTCCCTCCTTCCCAGCTCCAGTGCTTTGCTCTTCTTGCGGAGCAGATCGATGTCCATCTTTTTCTTTTGGCGCCCAGCGTTCAGTTCTGGACCGATCTGGCAGGGCGGAGGGAAATGGTGGGAGCGGAGATTCGTCATGCAGCGCTTGATCTTGAAAATGACCTCCATCTTGAGGAGGGGTGCCCTCTGTTGATGGGCTTGGGTACGTTGGGGCAAGAGTTTCAGGGAGTGCTACAGCTCTTTGATGCTCAGCCCGGCCTTGACGCCTTCCCTGAGGCGAGTCCGGACACGGCTCTGAGGTTGGTCCAGTTTGACTTGAACGTTGCAGTCCGACAACCGGTTCTCTCTGGTGGTGATCGACAGATGATTGTGCCTGATCAAGACCGGTCAATCCAGATTCATGTTGCCCATAGCCCGTTGCGGGAGGTGGAGATCCTCCATGATCAGATCCTCGATCTGCTCTCCTCCCACCCCGAGCTTGAAGCGGATGATATTCTGGTGATGATGCCTGAGATTGATCGCTATGCCCCGTTTGTTGAGGCGATTTTTTCTGATTCGGGCGATGGAGGGCGCCGGCTGCCTTTTTCTATCGCCGACCGGATTGTTCTTGGTCCCTTGACGCGTTCCTTTGTCGCTCTCCTTGACTTGATCAGTTCCAGGGTGATGCTTTCTCAGGTCCTGGCTTTTCTCGAACAGGAGGCGGTGGAATCCGGATTTGGTCTCAGCGGGGAAGATGTTCTGCTGATCCGTTCTTGGCTTAACGAGGCTGGGGTCAATTGGGGGCTGTCCGCTGAGCATAGAGGCCGGTTCGGAGTCCCGGAGGAGCCGATTGGTACCTGGCGATCCGGCATTGACCAATTACTGATGGGTTTCCTGACACCGGGCGATGGCAGGCAACTGGTCAACGGCCTCTTGCCCTGTGATGTGCTTGAGAGCGGACATGCTGTGGTCCTGGCTAAGTGTATTAATTTTTTCGAAGCCCTGAGCGCGTTGGTTGATCAGGTTCAGTCTCCCCGGACACTGACCGGCTGGCGAGATATCTTTACCTCTGTCCTGGATCGATTTTTCGGTGTTGACGAGGGGTATTCTCTTGATCGTCAAAGCCTGCTCTTCATCTTTGATGGGTTGGCCAGGAACAGCGCTTTGTCCGGCAGTGGCGAACTGCTGTCGCTTGAAGTGGTGGTGGCGGCGATTAAACAGGGGCTTAATTCCTCAACTGGAAATTTCTTGAGTTGCGGACGAATCACCATGTGCCAGATGGTGCCGATGAGGAGCATTCCATTTAAAGTTATCTGCCTGTTAGGGATGAATGATACGGTGTTTCCCCGGCAGGAGCGAAGGCCGGGTTTTGACCTGATGGCCGCCTCCCGCCGATCTGGTGATAGAAATCGTCGCGATGATGACCGCTATCTCTTCCTTGAGACTATTCTCTCAGCCCGTGAAGTCCTGTATGTCAGCTATGTTGGGATGAATGCCAGTAATGTCCCGGTGCCACCTTCGGTGGTGGTTAGCGAGCTGTTGGATCATCTGGCGGGTCGTTTAGGGCTCGACGCCTCCCAATGTGCGGATCGGTTTGTGACCAGGCACCCTCTGCAGCCGTTTTCCCGTCGCTATTTCAATGGCGAGTTGTTCACCTATTCCGTTTTGGCCCGGTCCCTCGCTGCTTCACTTGGCAATGATGAGCCATGGCGCGGACTTTTTGCCGAGGGGCGTGAGCTTGATTCTGAGCCTCAGGAGAGGATTGAGCTTGATGATCTGATTCGCTTCTTTGGGCATCCGGTCAGGGCGTTGTTGCGCGGTCGGCTTGGCTTGTACCTGGATGAGCGAGATGAGCAATTGGCCGATCGTGAACGCTTTTCACTGGACGGACTTGATGCCTATACCCTGACCTCATCACTGCTGCTGGATGCCTTGGCGGAGGAGGATCATGATCTCTGCCCCATTGCTCAAATTCGAGGGGAGGTCTCGCTGGGGATGACGGGCCGCTGCCAGTATGAGGAGTTGCGGCATCGGGCCGAGACCTTGGCCGAGCGCTTGGTGGTTTGGCGCGGGCACGGACCTCTGCCTGCGCAAGAAGTACGGCTTGATCTTGGCGGGAGGATTCTTGTCGGTCAAATCAGGGACCTTTGGGAAAACGGTCAAGTGCTGTGCCGCCCGGGGCGGGTCAAGAAGATGAGCCATACCGATCTGATCCGGTCCTGGATCAGGCATCTTGCCCTCTGTGCTGCCAGTCCTGAGCAACCATGGCAGACGACTTTCGTCTATCGTGACGGAGTGATGCGGTATCCGTTCGTCGCTACTGCCCGTGAACTGCTGATGGACTTGGTAAGCCTTTATTCATATGGCCAGGGGCGGCCCCTGCCGCTCTTTGCTAAAGCCTCTCTTGCCTATGCCAAAAAAAGGTGGACCGCCAAGGGAGGCACGCCTGAGCAAGCCATGGCCGTTGCCTGGTCAATCTGGAGTGAGGGTGATTATCTCTCCGATCCGGAACGGTGTGACCCCTATTTGGCGGCAGTGTATGGTGATCGCGATCCCTTGGCTGAATCAGGGCCATGTTCCTTTGCTGAGGTCGCCGAACTGGTGCTTGCTCCAGCATTAAATGCAGCGGAAGAGGAGTTATTCTGATGCAGCGTCTCGACCCTATCTCTATCCCCCTGTCCGGCCGCCATTTGATTGAGGCTAGCGCTGGCACCGGCAAGACCTATACCATTACCGGGATCTATCTTCGGCTGCTCTTGGAGCGGGAGTTAAATCCCGAGCAGATTTTAGTGGTCACTTACACCGAGGCTGCCTGTCGGGAACTGCGTGACAAGATCAGGTCGCGCCTGGCAGCGGCGCTTATCGCTTTTGAGTCCGAGCATTCTGATGAGGCCTATCTTGCCGAGCTTATCGCTCGGTATCGGGCCGAGGGGCGGGATTTGCATCGCTTGCGCGCTTTGTTGAGTCTGGCCCTGATTAATTTCGATCTGGCGGCGGTCTACACCATCCATGGTTTTTGTCTGAGGGTGCTCCAGGATTCCGCTTTTGAGAGCGGATTTCCCTTTGAAATCGAGTTTATTGAGGATGACCGTAATCTCCTGCAACAGGTGATTGATGACTTCTGGCGGCAATCGGCTCCTGGCTGGTCACCGTTATTCGTTGCCTATCTTTATCGGCAGGGTGTGTCGCCGGATTCTCTGGCCGGTTGTCTGCGCCGTCCTTTACAGGCAGTCCAGACTCGTGGTGAATCCAGTCTGCGTTTTGGGCCGGTGCGAGATTCACGGTCGGTGGATCTGGGGCTTGTCGACCGTTTGCAGGGAGTGTGGCAGGGGCATCGTGATCAAATTACCCATGTGCTGTTATCTTCTCCGGCGTTGAGCCGGAGCGAAGGGAACTATCCGGTGGCTATGCTTAAAGAGTGGTTTGGCGATCTGGATAATTTTTTTATCAATAAGAGTTCGATAGTCCATCCGTTGGCTGCCTTGGTGAAGTTTTCCTCAAGCTCACTCTGTCAAGGCACTAAGCCCAGCAAGGGTGGTCACACCCCGAAGCATCATTTTTTTGAATTGGCAGAACAGCTGCTGGTAGAGCTTGAGGAGGCAAGTCGAGGCGTACTCATGGAGTTTGTCGCTCATTGCGGCCCGGCGCTTGCTGGGGTGAAGGCGAGGGGTGGTCAAGTCACTTTTGATGATCTCCTTACCGCTGTCCGATCCGGATTGCAGGCGTCAGTGACCGGCAGCGAGTTGAGCCACAGGATACTTTCGCAGTATCCTGTGGCTCTGATTGATGAGTTCCAAGACACTGATCAGGTGCAATATGAGACCTTTACCACCATATTTCAGGGGGAGGGGACTCTGTA
Organism: Desulfobulbaceae bacterium; assembly: GCA_013792005.1. Classification (NCBI taxonomy): domain Bacteria; kingdom Pseudomonadati; phylum Thermodesulfobacteriota; class Desulfobulbia; order Desulfobulbales; family Desulfobulbaceae; species Desulfobulbaceae bacterium. Next base: position 4,244 of record VMSU01000092.1, on the reverse strand, counting down.
CATGGTGGGTGACCCGAAACAGGCGATCTATGGGTTTCGAGGCGCGGACATCTTCAGTTATCTTCAGGCGGCGCAAACTGAAGCCGATAGCAGTCATACTCTGGTGACTAATTGGCGCTCTGAGCCTGCCATGATCCGGGCTTGTAACTCCCTCTTTGCGCGGCATCCGGCTCCGTTTGTCCTGCCCGGCATTGATTTTCGAGAGGCAAGAGTCCCTGAAAGCTTGAGGCGGCGATTGGTGGTTGCGGGGATGGAGGCTGCCATGACCATAGCTACCTTTGCAGACGAAGGAAAGAAGGGTGAGGCAAAGATCAAAGTATCGGCCTGGGTGGCTGGGGCGGTAAAAAATCTTTTAGCCCAAGTGTGGCGGGGGGAGGCCTTTTTTGAAGAAGAGGTTGAGGGGCGGTGGTGTAAGGGGAGGCCGCTCTCTGCCGGAGATATCGCCATCCTGGTCCGAAGTCATCGGGAGGGGCAGCAGGTAAAGGACTCTTTAGCTGCGCTTGGTCTGACGGCGGCGCTTTCATCAAGGCAATCGGTGTTTGTCACCGATGAGGCCCGTGAGCTTGGCTCGATTTTAGAAGCGGTAGCGGCATGTGCCGATGAACGTAAGGTGCGGCGGGCGTTGTCGACGCGTCTGTTACATGGCGATGCCGGTGAGCTTGCACGTCTGGAGGAGAATGAGTCTGCCTGGGAGGAGACTCTGGCACGGTTTGCGGCATATCGGAAGCTGTGGTTTGAGCGAGGGGTGGCGGCTATGCTTGGCTCATTGTGGGCGGGTGAGGATGTGTTGCCCACGCTTGCCCGGCAACCATCAGGGGAGCGGCGGCTGACCAACCTTCGTCATCTCACCGAGTTGTTGCAGGAGGCAGTTGCCAGCGACTCCCTGGAACCGGAGGAGTTGCTGCGTTGGTTCGGTGAGCGGCGATTGTGTGAACATACTGCCGAATCGGCCTTGTTGCGTTTGGAGAGCGATGAGGACCTGATCAAGATCGTCACCGTCCATAAAAGTAAGGGCCTTCAATATCCTGTCGTTTTTGCGCCATTTTTTTGGGATTCATCGTTTGCGAATTCAAAAACTCCTACTTTGGTTGAATGCCATGATGATCATGGTGCCTTGGTGGTTGATCTGGGATCAGACGCCTTTGTTGATCACTATTTTAGACAGCGGCGGGAGGCCCTGGCCGAGGAACTTCGCCTCTTTTATGTTGCTGTCACCAGGGCGGAAAACCGCTGTATTCTCTATTGGGGAAGGGTCAAGTCCAGATCGCGCTGGGTAACCGCTAGTTCCCCTTTGCAGTATCTGCTCAGCGGCGCGGCCGGCTCTGGTCCGGACTGGATTGCCGCGCTTGAGAGCGCTTTTGATGCACTTTCCTGTGAGGAGGCGCTGTCGTTGGTCGGCTCTCTTGTAGATGATGCGTGCGGCGCTATCGGAACGATCAGGGCAGAGATCCTGGGGGCCGATAGTGTCCCGGGCGCCGATCAAACTGCTATGTTGGGACAGGCTCGGTTATTTGATCGGGTATTGAACCCGTATCTCGGGCTGCGGAGTTTTACCTCCCTGCATCAGGCGGCTGGCGAGCCCGAGTTCCCGGACCATGACAGCCTTGGTCCTGAAAGTGTGCCATCTCTTGGATTAGACCCTTTTCCGATAGGCACAATGTTCTCCTTTCCCCGTGGCGCTCAGGCTGGCAGCTGTCTGCACGCCATTATGGAACTGTATGATTTTCAGGAGCAAGATCGATCTGTGCTCAAGGCTCTGGTGGAGGAGAAACTCACCCTTTTTGGGTTTGGTTTAGAATGGACCGATACAGTCCTCGTTTTATTGGAACGGATGGTTGAGACCCCGCTGGATCTTGGCGGAGCTTTACGTCTCAAAGATATCTCGAAGAGAGAGCGTTTGGATGAGCTTGAATTTTATTATCGTCTGCCTGCCGAACCTGATCACTCTCTGCTGAACAGGATTGTTGATAAAGAGGAGTCGACTATCGGCAGCAGTGACCGTTCTGCTTTTATGAAGGGATTTATTGACTTGGTCTTTCAGTGGCAGGGGAAGTTTTATATTCTTGACTATAAGTCAAACTATTTAGGGCCAACGCTTGCTTGCTACGATCAGGCTCGTCTGGAACTTGCCATGCGGCAGTCAGGATATGATCTCCAATACCGGATTTACACCGAGGCCTTGCATCGATACCTTGGCCGACGGCTACCAGGCTATGACTATGAACATCATTTCGGGGGTGTGTTTTATCTCTTCTTGCGTGGGCTTGATCCTGGGTTCGGATCTCAGTTTGGTGTCTATTATGCCAGGCCTTCACAGCCGCGCTCCAGTCTGCTGGTGACGTGATGAAACGAATTGCTTCAGTCAATGGGCTACTTCCTGTGATATCTCCCATGCGTGAATTGTTGCACCGTGCCGTACTCTCTGGGCAGTGCTCCGAGTTAAGCGCCTGCTATTACGATTTTTTTCAAAGATTGTTCCCCGGAGCAGGCGAGGTCGCGTGGGCGAGCGGCGTCCTTGCGGTCCAAGCGGTGCTCGATGGTCATTCTTGTTTAATGCTTTTTGGAGTGGCGGGGAAAGTTCCCTTTGCCGAGAGGATGGAGCTTGAAACATGGGATGATAGTTGCCGGATGCCTTCTTTGGAGTTTTGGCAAGAGACACTCAGCTCATGCCCCTTTGTTGGTAGCCGGGATTCTGAGTTGACGCCTTTGGTTCTTGATCGCGGTAGGCTCTATCTTCGTCGATATTTTGACTATGAGCGAAGATTGGCGGCAGAAGTAACAAGGAGGGTGGTGCGGGGAGGTTTTTCATCAGCAGAGGTGGCCCCGGTCTTGGCTCAGCTTTTCCCCGATCCTATTACAGAGACCGATTGGCAGAAAGTGGCTGCAGCAACTGCTGCGATGAGACGCTTTTGTCTAATTACCGGTGGCCCCGGGACCGGTAAAACCCATACGGTAGTTCGGATTGTTGCCCTACTGCAAAGGTTGGCGGGGGGAGACACCCTTAGGATCGGTCTTGCCGCACCTACCGGCAAGGCTGCCAGCCGTTTGCAGGAGTCATTGCCAGCGGCGGAGGTGGAGTTGGCTGAGCACTTGGAAGGGAAGCCTCTCACAGGCCTGATCAAGGCCCAGACCATCCATCGACTCTTAGGGTATGTCCGTAACTCACCATATTTTCGATATAATCGTGACCAGCGCCTCCCTTTGGATGTGTTAATTGTCGATGAGGTCTCCATGGTTGATTTGGCCTTGATGACAAAATTGATCGAGGCCATGCCGGATGAAGGGCGGTTGATTCTTCTTGGGGACAAGGATCAACTCTCTTCCGTTGAGGCAGGGCGGGTGCTGGCTGACCTGTGCGCCGGCGAGACAGGGTATTCTCCGGCTTTTGCTGAAGAGTTGCAACTGGCCGACGCTGTTGCCGCCAACCTGCCCGTGGCAACCGAAGCCGGTCCTTTGAGTGATTGTCGAGTTATTCTCCGCAAGTCCTACCGATTTCATCTCGACAGTGGCATCGGCGCCCTGGCCGCCAGTGTCCTGCTCGGCGACGTAGAAAAGGTCATGGCTTGTCTGGCTGAGGAAAACGGTGTTCGCCTGTGTGTCCCAACTCTTGTTGGCTCGGTCGGTGTTCGCGAGGAGGATGGTTTTGTTCAGCAACTCTGTCAGGGGTATGGGGAATTTCTCAAGGAGAGTGATCCTGCCTTGGCGCTGGCAGCCTTTCGGAAATTTCAGGTATTGTGCGCCCATCGCCATGGCGTAAACGGTTCACTGGAGATCAACAGCTGGTTTGAAACTGTTCTCGAAGAGAAGGGGTTGATCTCGCGCCATTCCGGATCGACGTGGTATCCAGGTCGTCCGGTGATGGTCACCGGTAATCATTACACCTTGCATCTTTTTAATGGCGATCTGGGCGTTGTGTTGAAAGATGACGAGGGCGAACTTCGGGTATTTTTTGAAACCCAGGGTGGTGTCCGCTCCATTGCCCCGGCAAGGATGCCGGATCATGACACTGCTTTCGCTTTGACCGTCCATAAAAGTCAGGGGTCAGAGTTCGAACGGGTCGTGCTGCTTCTGCCGGAGGTATCATCGCGTCTGGTAACCAGGGAGCTTATCTATACCGCTATCACTCGGGCGAGAAGGGAGTTTGAGGTGTGGGGCAGGGTGGAGATACTGGCAGAGGGGGTGTCAACTATGACGTTACGTGACACCGGTCTTGTTGAACAGTTGCGGTAAACGTTTACAGTCCG
>VMSU01000091.1 GCA_013792005.1 Desulfobulbaceae bacterium | reverse complement strand
ATACGATTGACGCCCAAGAGCAGATCGAGTCCCGTCTTGCCCGGCATATTGATGTCAGAGATAAGCAACGAAAACCGTTCCTTTGCCAGTATCGACAATGCCTCGTCAACGCTCCCGGCAGTAACGCACTCAAAGCCCTCACGACTGGCGATATTCTCTATCAAACCACGAATTGGCTCTTCATCGTCAACAATGAGGATCCGGTGTTGTTTCAAAACGGTCATTAGCGCCCCTATAATCTATGGTACGACGCCACGAGAGCACAGCGTCAATAAAGAAGTCTAGCATTTCAGCAAATCCTTGGCAACTGTTCAGCAACAGGCATCTCTAAAATTCTTTTCACCCCCAGTGGCGTTCGAAGCGCAACCAAACCTGGGTGATCCGTTACCACTTCCCCAATGATTCTGGCCTCTCGCCCCAACTCGTGACGGCGCATAACCGCCAGCAGTTGCTCGGCATCCTCTGCCGCGACTACAGCCAAAAGTTTTCCCTCATTGGCAACAGACAAGGGGTCAAGCCCTAGAACCTCACAGACGGAACGGACAGAAGAGCGAACAGGAAGCCCTCTCTCCTCAACCACTATGCCAAGCTTAGCCACAGCAGCAAATTCATTGAGACTTGTCGCCACCCCACCCCTGGTGGGATCACGTAAGACCCTGATCTTCTGTGATTCTCCAAGCATCTCCGTGACCAATCCGTGGAGAGCGGCAGTATCCGATTCGATTTCGGTAGCAAAAGAGAGTTTCTCCCGGCTGGTCAACACCGCCAGACCATGATCACCAATCATGCCGGAAACAATAACTCTATCTCCTGGCCTGATCCAGCAAGGGTCCAGATCCAAACCATCCGGAACCACACCAAGACCGGACGTGTTGATGAATATCTTGTCACATTTACCTCGGGGAACCACCTTGGTGTCACCGGTAACCACCTGAACCCCAGCCTTTAAAATGGCCTGCTCCATGGAACGAAGAACCGTATCAAGAGTCTCAATAGGCAACCCCTCTTCCAAGACCAGGCCAACACTCAAAAACAACGGCAGGGCTCCCGACATAGCCACATCGTTGATCGTCCCGTTAATGGCAAGGTCCCCGATAGTGCCACCTGGAAAAAAAATCGGGTCAACAACATAAGTATCAGTACTAAAGGCAACACGACCCGGCGGCAAAGTCAACACAGCCTGATCGTTCAAACGATTCAAAGCAAGGTTGGAAAATCGAGGAAGGATCATCGAGGCAATCAAATCAGCAGACAATTTACCCCCACTGCCATGGGCAAGTTGAACGGTAGTATGATGGCAAATCGGAAGTGGACAGGAATAGCTGGTCATCGGATGTTTGTGTCAGTTAATAAAAATAGTAAGAACTGTCCAGCAGTGCCACATCTGCGTTGTTATCGGCCTGCTCATGTACAAAAAGCACACATCGCAGGCCGATGCCTAGCATCTGCGGCACTGCTGAACAGTTACGGTTCTGGGCTTCGGCACCTTTCTGGGTCAGAAGGTGGATAGTTACAATAGTAATTACGTAAGTTGACGGTGATCAGCTACCAGTTAACGGTTAAAAGAATCATAGTTAGCCATGATTCATCATCTGATGCATGATATTTTAGGTATGATCATCTATTCCTAGGACCACTCACCGTCAACTGTCAACCGCAAACCGATAACCTGAGCAGTTATCAGATCACAATTTCTTGTAAAGATAATATGCGGAACACGCGCCTTCATGGGAGACCATGGTGGCCCCGAGCGGATGTTCAGGGCGACAGGCCTGACCAAAAGCTGGACATTGATCGGGCCGCCTTTGCCCTTGCAGGACCAGACCACTAATGCACTCCTTAGCCTCATGAGTCTCAATGGCAGTAACATCAAATCGTTGCGCGGCGTCAAAGGCGGCAAATTCTTCGCGGAGAGCCAGTCCGCTTGCCGGGATAAGGCCAATGCCCCGCCACTTCTGATCTTTAACCTTGAAAACGCGATCAACCATCCCTTTAGCCACAGTATTACCGCCAGGCCGCACCGACCGAGTGTATTGAATCTCCACCTCATGCCGCCCCGACTCCAACTGACGGACCAGGAGCAACAAACCTTCCAGGATATCGTTAGGCTCAAGACCGGTGACCACTATCGGCACCTGATAGGTAGCAGCAATCTCCTCGTACTCGGCAACGCCCATCACCGTACAGACATGGCCTGCCGCCAAATATCCCTGCACCAAATTGTCAGGCGAATCAAGCAACGCTCTCATGGCAGGAGGCACCAGCACATGACAAGTCAAAACAGTGAAATTAGCCAGGCCTTCGCTTGCGGCCTGAATCACTGCCATCGCATTGCCAGGGGCCGTGGTTTCAAAACCTATTGCCAAAAACACCACCTGCCGGCCAGGGTTGTCGCGGGCAATCTGCACCGCATCAAGGGGTGAATAGACAATCCGGACATCACCCCCCTCTGATCGGGCAGTCAACAGATCCCGATCACTGCCGGGGACCCTCAGCATATCGCCAAAACTGGTAAAAATCACCCCCGGCCTGCTGGCAATGGCAATAGCCTGATCAATAATCTCAAGCGGAGTAACGCAGACAGGGCACCCCGGACCATGGACCAATGAAATCTCGGGAGGCAGAAGCTGATCAATACCGCTACGGACAATAGCGTGAGTCTGGCCCCCGCACACCTCCATAATCACCCAAGGCCTGGTCCTCAAACGCCGAACTTCATCGATCATGACCTTGGCAATGGCTGGATCACGGAACTCATCAAGATAACGGGTCATCGTCGCTCCTGATAAGTGCCTGCTCATTATTCCGCATCTGGTCGGCCTTCTCCAGCAACTCCTGCCACAACTCGAGCGTCTTCCGAGCCTCTTCTTCATCCAGGACAGAAAGGGCAAACCCAGCATGGACCACAGTGTACTGCCCGATCTCGATCTCCGGCACATACTCCAAACACACATTGGAAATGGTGCCGTCATAATCCACCTGCCCCATTTTCAAGCCGGTATTTTCATACTTTGCGATTAATTTTCCTGGGATGGCAAGACACATGGAACGCTCCGCTCAACTTAATTTGTATTCAGCTACCACACACGCGTATACACGGACACCCTTTGGCACTGTGTTCTAGTCTACGATTATCTCACCAAAAAAACCAGCCCCAAAGACTCCTTCAGTTCAACTCCAGAGACAATACCATTTTTTTTGTCAGCCGCCAGGAAGTGTGGTATAAAAGCACCTCATTTCACTCTCTGAAATAACATCGACAATGTCAATTAAAATAGCAATCAACGGCTTTGGCCGAATAGGCCGCCAGATTACGAGGCTACTTACCTCCGACGCTGGCGCGGGTCTAGAATTGCGAGCGATCAACTCGCTGGAGCCAATCGACCAAGCCGCCCACCTGCTCCGCTACGACAGTAACCACGGCATCTTTCCCCAGCCTGTAACGACCGAAGGGCAGAATCTCATTATCGGCGGGCACACGATACCATTTCTCAATCAGCCAGACCCCACCCGCCTTCCCTGGAGCCAACTAGGAATTGATCTGGTGATTGAGGCCAGCGGCAGCCTGACCCAAGGCAAGGCAGGGCTTCACCGTCAGTCAGGAGCAACCAAGGTCCTGATCACTGCCGCCGCCGACAATCCCGACATCACCTTGTGTTTTGGTGTCAATCACACCCTCTACCAGCCAGACCTGCACCATATTATCAGCGGCAGCAGTTGCACCACTAATTGTCTGGCTCCGGCGACCAAAGTACTTAACGACGAGTTCACCATTCTCTCGAGCCTGGCTACCTTCCTGCACTCCTACACCATCAACCAACCACTGCTAGATGGCGGTGGCCATGATCTCCGCCGCATGCGGGCGGCAGGACTCAACATCATCCCAACCACCACCAGCGCCAGTGAACAGATGCCAAAAGTTATTCCCGAACTGACAGGGCGCTTCGATGCCCTTGCCATCCGAGTGCCCACACCCGAAGTTCATCTCGCCTACCTTACCGCCAAAGTCGGTCGCAAGGTCACGAAAACAGAGGTTGTCGCCGCCTTTACCAAAGCGGCTAAGGAACTGTTTCACGGTATTATAGCCGTCTGCGACCACCCCCTGGTCAGTATCGATTTCAAAGACAGCCAGCCATCATCGGTCCTTGACGCCGGCAGTATCATAGTGCAGGACGACATCATTCAGATCATGATCTGGCACGATAATGAATCTTCCTATTGCAAACGGATGATTGATCTTGTTAGATATATAAGTTCCGTTACCAGTGGCACGACAGTAGCTCCTGCCAGCTCCTAGCACTGCAATCAGTTGTTGGTTGGCTAAAAAGGTTAAACCTGGGGAACTGCTCAGCTTGTCGGTTTACGGTTGACGGTTGACGGTGATTGGGTCCTGCCAATGGATGAGGACACACTGACATTGAGTATCATGCGATGATTTATGACTAATCATGATTCTTTTAACCGTAAACCGATAACTGATTACCGTTAACCTGTGTAGTTACAACCTGGACAATTTTATTACGACTACCAAACCCAACACCAGCCAGAATTTGCCCTATTGCACTTCGGCAAACAACAACCTGCACAGCACAACTTTACCAAAGGATCCACACTCATGACAGCACTTCCTCTCCGCCACGTTTTGACCCACATTCTCATTTTAATTCAGATTATTGCGTTTGCTGCTGGCTGTAGCAAAGTCGAAAAAGAAAAATACGCCGCCACCATTAACAAGGCCCCCATTACCAATGATGAGCTGCAGGCAGAAATGAACCGAATTAAGCAGCGTTTTTACAACACCTCCCCGATGACTGATCAGCAGGCCACCCAGATGGAATCGGAGATACTTGAGATCATGATCGGAGGGGAACTGCTCTATCAAGCCAGCCAGAAAGCCGGAATCCAGGTAACTGAGCAAGAAGCCAAGGCTCAGATGGAAAAGAGCAAGACCCAGTTTCCCGACACTGACAAATTCAAAAACACCTTCACAGAACAAGATATTCGCAAGAAAATCGCTACCGAGAAGTTCATTACCAAGGAATTTGCCGACACCACTGTCATTACTGACGAGCAGGGCCATAAATACTACGAAACCAACCTGGCCGACTTCACTCGTCCGGAGCAGGTCCTGGTCACCAACATCTTGATCAAGGTTAAGAAAGATGCCAGCGATGAAGAAAAAAACAAGGCCATGGCCAAATTAAAAGCAGTTAAAAAAGAACTGGAACAAGGCGGCGATTTTGCAAAGTTAGCGCAAAAACACTCCGAGGACGGAAATGCCGCGTCCGGAGGCATGATGGGTTTTGTGCTTCGTGGTCAAACTGAAAAAGCATTTGAAGAGGCGGCTTTCACCCTTGATCCAGACAAAACAACAATTGTCGAAACCCAAGCAGGGTATCATTTAATTCGGGCAACCGACAAAAAAGAGACCAAGATCGTGCCCTATGAGGATGTCGCTGACAAGTTGCGAAATTTCCTCAAGCAGCAGGAGATCCAAAAAAAGATCGACACCTTTATTAAGGATGAACGGGAAAAAGCCGTCATTGAAATCTTCACAAAATCTGCACAAAACGAGGCCAAAGCAACCGAGAAGGCCGCACACTGACCAAAGCCCCTCTGTAATAGATTATTCAATGCCTGGCCCTTTGTTGCTCAAGCTCAACAGAGGGCCAGAGTCATAATATCCATTACGAAGAGCAAAGAGTCGACACTGCCTCTACAGAGGAGACCAAACCCCAACTCGGCATGAATCACCGCGAACGAATCACCTTGCTCAAGGAGATAGATCTTTTTAGCTCCTTTGACACTAACGAACTTGAAAGCTTCGCCACCGCGCTCGAAGAGATCGAGATCACCGCCGGCACAGTCCTCTGTTCTGAGGGGGATCCCGGACAGGATATGTTCATCCTGCTGGACGGAACTCTGCAGATATTCAAAGATAAACGAGCTATCACCACCATCCAGCCGATTGACTATATCGGCGAGATGTCCATCATCGAAAAAAAGCCCAGATCAGCAACCGTCATCGCCAGCACCCCGGCCAGACTTTTCCGGATCACCTCGGCTCAATTCCAGGAATACCTCGCATCCCAGCCTCCTTCCCTGGTAGCAATGATGCAGACCTTGAGCCAGCGCATCAGAAATGACACCCGCCAGTTAGCCTCCGAATACGAAAAAGCCAATATCCTGATCCACGACATGCGCAATTCCATGAGCGCGTTTCTTCTCCTTGAACTCATGACCACAGCCCCTCTCAATCCGATTCAACACCACTATCTCGACCTCATGCGCAAGAGCCGCCAGGACGTGGCCACAATGATGGATGAAGCTCTGGCCAACGCGAAACGCCTGAACTTCCCCAAAAGACTGGAGATCAACTCTCTGCCTGTTACACTCGACGCTATCCCAGTCACCTTAAGCTGTCACCCAGATCTTAAGGGCAAGACCATTACCATTAAACACCTTACTTCAATCCCTGATTTTGCCTTCAACCACCTCGACATCAATCGGGTTATCACTAACTTGGTCATCAACGCCGGCCAGGCAAGTCCACCTCAAGGGCAGATTAAAATCACCACAGCCTTCAAGCAAGGCCATGCCGTGGTCGAAGTTACCGACTACGGAACAGGGATACCCAAAGAAATCCAGAGTAAAATCTTCACTCCTCAATTCTCCACTAAGCCTGATGGAAATGGACTCGGACTAACATCCTGCCAAGAGATTATCACTCGTTACGGCGGCGCCCTGACCTGCATGAGCAAGAAAGACACAGGCGCCACCTTTCGCTTCACCCTGCCAATCTCCCCCCCCAACCATGACCGTGCATAAAGAGCGCTATTCCCTAGTACGGATAGCGGCAGACTTCCTAACGAGCCGCATCACCAAACAACCTGATCTGGCCGTGGTCCTTGGCTCCGGCCAGAATCTGCTACCTGACGGATTTGTTACCGAAGGCGTTATCGACTACAGCGAAATCCCGGATTTTCCCCAAACCACGGCCCCTGGACACCGGGGCAGCTTGATCCATGGTTATCTGGCCGACAAATACTGCCTGATATTTCAGGGCAGATTTCATTGGTACGAAGGGTACGACACCAAGACCATCACCCTACCGATCAGAATCATGGCCGAACTGCAAATACCGGCAATGATCATCACCAACACGGCTGGGGGACTCAACCTCTCCTTTGCCGCAGGGAATCTGATGGTGATCACCGACCATATCAACTTGATTAGCGACAACCCCTTGCGAGGGATCAACCGCGAAGAATGGGGGCCAAGATTCCCTGACCTGTCTAGAGCTTACTCCCCTCGGCTCTGGGATATCGCACATGATGCAGCAAGCGCGCTGGGTATCTCATTACGAAGCGGCGTCTATATCGGCATACCCGGCCCCAGCTTGGAGACACCAGCAGAGACCAGAATGTTAAGAATGTGGGGTGGTGACGCGGTGGGGATGTCCACCGTTTCGGAGGTAATCGCTGCCGTTCACGCAGGGATTGAAGTTTTAGGCCTGTCAATCATCGCCAACGTCAATAACCCTGACCAGATGCAACCGATCATGATGGACGAAGTCCTCGCCCAAGTGACAAAGGCGGCAGACACCGCCCGCCGCCTCCTTGCTGAAATCATCAAAAAAATCTAGGTAACTGTTCAGGAGTGCCACATCTGCCTCGCAGTCTCGCTGCGCTCGCTTAGCTGTTATCGGCCTGCTCATGTGCGAAAAGCACACATCGCAGGCCGATGCCTAGCATCTGCGGCACTCCTGATCAGTTCCGGTTCCGGGCTTCGGCACCTTTCTGGGTCTGAAGGTGGATAGTTACAAAATTTAAACGCCCTTACTCCCCTTCGAACTCGGTCAAGGAAAACACCGAGTAGCCCTTCTCCCGTAACTTCTTTTCACCCCCGACATCAGGAAGATTGACGATAAAGGCCATCTCCGCCACTACCCCGCCAAGCTTCTCCACCAAGGCCGCAGCGGCTAGAGCCGTGCCGCCGGTCGCCAGCAGATCATCAACCAGCAACACCCGGGTCCCAGGGGGGAAAGCATCCTTATGAATCTCAATCCGATCCGTGCCGTACTCAAGATTATACTCCTGAGAGATTACCTCGGCCGGGAGTTTCCCTGCCTTGCGTATCGGGGTAAACCCCTTACCCAGGGTGTAGGACATGGCCCCACCCATGATGAATCCACGAGCTTCGATCCCAGCGATGATGTCATACTCGACTTCCTTGGTGATATAGCGCTGAGTCAGATTATCGACCATCAGCCGAAACCCGACCGGGTCGCTGATCAGAGTAGTAATATCACGAAACATGATCCCCTTTTTCGGATAGTCGGGGATGGAACGAATTTTTGATTTTATGGACATGACCTTCTCCTCTCTCTAGGGTGTTATTTACAATGAATCTGTATCAATCACTTCGCCGACTCAAGCTACACAAATATCGGCATACGTGGCTATGTGCGGGATAGTTTCAACGAACAACTTCAGTACATTATGAGCGTTGTGGCGCATGGTGGACAAGATCATCTCCCAGGTAACAGACTCTTCATCTTCGTGCCAGCAATCGTAATCGGTAGACATAGCCACTGTAGCGTAATGGATCTTCTGTTCCCGAGCCAGATTAACCTCGGGCACGGTGCTCATATTAATGACATCCGCATTCCAACTACGAAACATATGGCTTTCGGCACGAGTCGAGAACCGGGGTCCCTCGATGGTGATCACTGTCTTGCCACTATGGGCGATGAGCCCTAATCTGGCGGCGTTCTCAGCCAGTAAGGATCTCAGATTCGGGCAAAACGGTTCAGCCATGGGCGTATGAACCACCGGACCCTGATCAAAAAAGGTGGTTAACCGCTGTTTAGTGAAATCTATAAATTGATCAGGCAGCACCAAGTGTCCAGGTTCGATCTCCCGCCGCAGAGAACCAACCGCGGTGGCGGCAAGAATATGAGTACATCCCTGTTCCTTTAAGGCCGAAATATTAGCTCTGAAATTAACCCCGCTAGGATAGATTGAATGATCCTTACCATGTCGAGCAAGAATCACAACCGGCACTCCGGCAATCTTCCCGCAGGTTAATACCGACGATGGCGTGCCATAAGGAGTAGTTACCGCCACCTCACTCGCCTCTGCCAAGATCTTCGGGTCATCAAGCCCGGAGCCTCCAATGATTCCAACTTTAACCATAGGTCATTTTCCTCAACACGAAATAGATAAATAGAATTCGAATTCTATTTATCTATTTCGTGTTGAGGAAAATGACCTATGGTTAAAGTTGGAATCATT
>VMSU01000090.1 GCA_013792005.1 Desulfobulbaceae bacterium | reverse complement strand
CGAGTTGATGGCCCGAAGGCGCACCTGTAATGGACTTTTTCGAAGTCGCGCTGCTCATCCGCCACGATGGCCCGGCGCAGCCGGGCCATCTAGATGCTTTGCCACGCATTATCCAAGCTATTGCGAACAGTGCGCCCCATATAAAAATTAGCCCTATCAAAACATATAAACCGATTGTCAGCCATTCCGGAGAGAAAAGCTCATTGCCTTTTGAAGTCAAAGCAGCGCAATCGGCTGCAGAGCCTATTTCACATACATATCTCACCCTGGCCCAATACTCTTGGTGAGAGTTATTTAGGTAAATATAATAGCCCCCAACCAATACCCATACTGACGAAATTACCAAGCCAGTCCGCTTCATCACATTTGACAGCATAAAAGTCTCCTTATCTATTGAAAAAAATCCCCTCACATTCTGATGCCTAAAGTTAGCACCCTGTTAGGAGTCACAGTATTTGAGCTTTTCTTGTTCGCATTTTGTGTTTATGAGGTCCCAAATTTGATTTTCCTCCATAACACATCATGAAGCATGAAATAAGTCCTACTATGGCAACACATATTCTCTCCCAACTTGGTGGTGCTGATAGCGAAAATTTTGGAAGAACCTGAAAAATCAATGAAATCCATATTAGCAGTGTAAATGTGCTTACCCACTGATTGATTTTTGAGACAGAGACTTTTGCCGGGCCTGTAATGAATTTGTCTATATAGGTTGAGCTACTGGGGCGATGAAGTACTGTCTTATACAGTGGGCCAATAACAGAATCTTCCAGCATTCCAACGTGATTTTCCCAATTTTCCTGCCAAAATTTGCTTCCACGATTCACTAAAAACCATGCCCATGTGAATACAAAACCAATAACTGCGACGAAGTATGCATATAATTCTTTTTCTTGGATCTTCTCAGTGGAAAGGATGGCAAAAAAACCAGCGAAGGCAACGGCAATCAAGGCCCAGAAATAGGTAGCCCTTTTCCAGTAAAGTTCGATTTCGAACTTTCTGATATCTACGGCATGCTCAAATGCACATTTCGCTTTATTCTTGTCAGATCCATCAAGCCCAAAGCGATTTTTGTATCGATCTTGATTGTCCATATTTTTAATTGCCTAACGGCTGCGATCAGCGGAAAATAGGCCGCAGGCCTAGTTTTCCGCTGAATTGCATGGTTATGTGAGTCTGTCCAACTTCCACCATTGGAGAAATTGGCATATTTCTTTATTTCTCTTTGTGCTTGTTTTCATGGTATCTGAAAATGCCCAGAGGAAAAACAAGGTGAAAAATATAAAAAATAACACTGCTTTCAGAGGAATATTTTCAGCTTCAATTTGAATTTTTATATAATTAGAAAAAATTCCAGCAGTCATGGTTAGTACTATTAGCACAACTGGTTCCTTAAAGAAGGATAGTAGGTCATGCTTGATGTTTTCTATTTTTTCCCAATCGACTAAAATATCAACATCGTCTTTTTTAATAAATCCTGATGTGTTGAGTTTATCCGCGAACAATAAGTAACTAATGAACTTTGGCCTTTGATAAAAATGATACTTTTTCAAATTATGTAAATCGCACAATTTTTTATATTTTCGCTCTATCATTATATTTATCCATGAGTAAATTATCCAAAGTTCTGGAATCACTAACAATAGAGCACCAACGCTTTTTTCGCTGAGATGGAATATGTATAATGTAAAAAGGGCCACTAGGATAATTGTGCCGTAATAGATAAATGCCTCTAATGAGAATTTGTCTTTGTGTAGAGCCTTTACGAGACCTCCTCGGTTGGTTTCGTCATGTATTCCATAAAGCTCGCCCCACAATTTCAAAAGTGACATAGGTGTATTATTCATTATTGTTCAAAGGGAAGCCTGGGTCAAATCTTTATCCTTGACATGGCTGTCAAGGATAAAGATTTGACCCAGGCCTTATTTGCTGACTACCTCATTTTTGGTTGAGGGTTACCTTTATTCTTTGTCTTTCGATATGAAGCCGTCTATCACCCAATAGACAAGCCGAGTAAAAATAAACACACCACCAGCATACAGCATAGATACAATGGGAATGTGAATTAAAGCCTCTTCCGTGCTTATTGAATATGCGACTGCATAGAAGGTGTATGTAAGTATAAAAGCAATAATCGAAATCAAGAAAGACAAGCGGCGATAGCCTTGTTTTTTGTATAGGCCCACAGGAGTTTCCTTTAGCTGAAGTTGAGGTGCATTATGTCTGGGAAAAAAGGGTTCAGGTTGCAAATTTGGGATTTATCGCCCAATAAAGCTATTTCTTCAAAAGGATATTTAGTTGATGTTAACGACGATTGTTTTTTTGACAGAAATATTGTTGAAGAAGCCAAAAGAAGAATGAATGAATATAATAAAAATATTCGATTCCAGTTACTTTCCCCGGACAACAAGACCGCACATTATCTTTGCACGGAATCAGATTTTTCTAATCTTGATTTTACTTGATCTATAAGTGTGTCCGCGTCAGTGTTCATTGGATATGGGGGAAGGTTGTATTGTGCAGTTAATATTGTTTTGCCTGTCTGTTTTGCTTTAAAAATTAAGTTGTTTTGGGTTTTGTCCCACTCGATGTCGATATTGTCTGACAGTCCATCTCGAAGCCTCTGGATAAGTTCTGTTTTATGATGTTCGCTTTCACGTGGGGAAAGATGGTCCATTTTGTAGCCCTCATTTTTTTATTGTTCGCTAACGTGGCGGATGAGCAGCGGCCAGTCTGCTCGATCCGAGTTGATGGCCCGAAGGCGCACCTGTAATGGACTTTTTCGAAGTCGCGCTGCTCATCCGCCACGATGGCCCGGCGCAGCCGGGCCATCGCCTGCCATAAACCGCGCGAGGTACGAGCGTCGGATTTAATGGCATTGTTATATTCACAATTCCCCTCCATATTCGATAGGGCTCTTGTCAATTCCTATATCTTTTCGAATTTCATTTAGTAGATTTATCGATAATTCTCTTACTTTATGCCAGTCATAATCTACTGAGCCGCCAGCAATCAATATTAGATAATCCATAAGTTTATCCTGTGCGGTCATTACTGACTGTGGGGCAAGCATTGCAAGATACCCATATACCCTAAGCCTCTGTTCATTGAATTCATCAAACCGACTACCAGCTTCATCGGTTCGAAGTCTGCCCATCTGATGTGAGTCAAAAGAGGAAAGCATTCGGGCTACTACATCTACTATTGCGCGGTATGTAAGGATTTTGTCATTCTGAAACTTAAGTGTAGTTTCCTTAATAACATCTAGCTCTCTTTTTGTTTTTTCTAGCTCAGATTCTAATTTATGTTTTTCATTTCCAAGAATCCTGTTGGCCCACACTTTTCCAAGCCACGATGACAGAGCAAATACTAATGCTCCACCAGCGCCTATTGAGGCGATTGATGCTGTTATTAATTTAAAAACAGCTTCCCATTCCATGTCCGTGCCCTGTGAATATAACGTGGCGGATGAGCAGCGGCCAGTCTGCTCGATCCGAGTTGATGGCCCGAAGGCGCACCTGTAATGGACTTTTTCGAAGTCGCGCTGCTCATCCGCCACGATGGCCCGGCGCAGCCGGGCCATCGTGGCCAGATGAGGAGCGCGCAGGGCGCGTCTGGCTCAATCTCCTTGATGCCCAGACGGTTCTATAAGCTAGGCACTCTTTATTCCTGCGCGCTCCTCATCTGGCCACGATGCCCCCTGTTTTTTAGGGGGCATCGTTAAGTTGAGCTGACCGGGCCAATGAGTTCAGCGCTTCAGCGCCGCAGACGTTCACCCGGTCAGCTCAAACGCCTGGTTCGACATATTTAACTGCTTTTGCTTATTTTTTTGCAAAGAAGTTTCGATTTCTTCAATCCATTTCCCTGCTAATTCTTTCTCTTTATGGAATTTACTTTCTTCTGGGTAATCAAGAAACAACTTGAAATCGGTTATTGCCTGCTTCAAATCTCCTTTGATTTTCCAATTAAAAAATCCTAAACAATAATGGAATTGGTATTTGTCTGGTTCTTCCGATAAAATCCAACATAGAAAGTCCTCGATTTGGCTAAGTGTATTGGCCTGGACTGGGAAACTAGAACATACGCGATATTGCCTAACAGCATTTCGCAAATCTTCCTCATATG
Organism: Desulfobulbaceae bacterium; assembly: GCA_013792005.1. Classification (NCBI taxonomy): domain Bacteria; kingdom Pseudomonadati; phylum Thermodesulfobacteriota; class Desulfobulbia; order Desulfobulbales; family Desulfobulbaceae; species Desulfobulbaceae bacterium. The sequence goes on along the minus strand of VMSU01000090.1, from coordinate 5,326 downwards.
CATCTAGAAATGCCAAGTTAAAATGCCATATTACGTCATTGTATTTTTTGCATTTTTTTACATAGGATTTAGCTTTTGACACATCCCGACGGCTAAGAAATGGAGTTATCTGCTTTAGTAAAAGAATTCTATAATCGTTATCAAATTTATCTTCTATTTTATCCGTATTCTCAGATAAAAGCGGAATAAGATGTTTATCGTTTGATTGTGTCCATGCATCAAGAATAGACAAAGCTCTTGTCAGGTAAATTTCAGACAAACGAGCAGGAAGCCTTTCTTTTAATTTGACAAAAACAGGGAAACTGCCATCAGTGCTTATTAACTTAGCTTGTAACTCTTGATATAATCTTTCAGCATAATTTAAGTCTCCAGAGCAAAACGCAGCAATCCCTATAATGTATTTTGCGACAAATTCAGTCCACTCAGTCGTAAATGTAAATGACAACAAGTCATTGTCGGTTGGAATGGAAACCTTTCTGGGGAATAGCTCTGTAAATTCTTTAGAAATTTGGTCGCTAAATTTTTTGTCAATAGGTTTATGTGCAACAGCTCCCTCTAAATCTAAATGATAGCAATCAACACCATTTATTTTCCTAAATCTTACTCTGCCATAAATAACAAAGTGCGATCTAGTTTTTTGCTTTAAAACCAAGGCTTGGTCTTTATCGTTAATGGTTTCCGCGATATGTTGAGGAACTTCGTAAAAGTGAAATGAATTACCTGATGTTCCGTTTTTAATTAATGACTGTAATGTAATTATAAAATCTTCTCTGATTTTCCTTTTTTCTTGTTCATTTGAGCATGCAATAGAAACAGTAAATCCAACTTTTCCATCAGGAGTCTTTGGCAGACGGTTTGACCAATACCAAACTCCTATAACTGCAAAAATTGAAATAACATAAACTACAAGGTTGATTAGCCATGAAAGCGACAGGTTGCTCGAAATAACTACTTCGAAGAGTAGTAATCCTACAACGGCAACAAACAATCCAATCGGCTTGTGCCAATGTTTTTGAGCATGTTCAAATAAAGTTTTGGGGTCCAATTTTACTTGTTGCCTTATGGTTTATGATCTGTCGAACGTTTTGGGTAACCTGCTGGCCACCCAACCTTTCCGCGTCTAGCGCCGCCAAGCTTCTTCCAGTCAGGTTGACCCGATTGATAGGCGATTTTTGTTTTATGCTATTCCGAAAGATCTATTTCGCCGCTAAGGGCATTGAGTAGATGATTATTTATATACCCAGTTTTGCGGTTATATCTACGGCTAGATCTAATTAGTAAACCGGATGATTCAAGTTTTTTTAGATATGCATGAGCAGTAGAAGTGCTTCCAGCAACACCAAAATGCACAAGGTGATTAGCAAAAATGATTGGGCTGCGAAATAGTACATTAACAAGATCTTGCGAATACATATTTATATCGATTTCTCGGATCTTATTTTTTACTTCTTGCATAGCAACTCGAACTTTAAGGGCTCTTGTTGTTGATCTGAGTGATGCGGTATGAATTAGTCCAATAAACCACATTAAATATGGGAAAAAGTCATTAGTTTCGTGCGTTTTTTGAAGCAAGGAATAGTAAGACTCCCTATTGCGTAGGATTTCACCTGATAGAAATAAGACTGGAGCATCAAGTAGTTTTTGTTCCACTAAATACAGTACGACCATTATCCTGCCTGTTCTTCCATTGCCATCAGTGAATGGATGAATAGATTCAAACTGATAATGAGCAATTGCCGCTTTTATTATTGGATGGACTTCATCTTCATTGTTCATCCATTTAAATAAGTTATCCAGAAGGTCTCTTATTAATTTTTCACCATCCGGAGGATGTGTAAATGATTTTCCCTGTAGAAGACTGAGAAAGAGCCGTTCCGGGAACTTTTCTAACTCGTACAGGTTTGCCTCTAATAATTGAGCACATTTCTTCAACTATGTTTGTGCAAAGAGGCTTTTTCGATTGCCACCCATGACGAACAGCATCTGCGTATCGATGAACTTCTTTTGTCATGGGGTCTGGGGCTTTTTGAGGGGATTCTGAGCCAAATAGCTTATTGTCTGTTGTCACTACATGTTCGATCTCTGAAGAAGCTTTAGCTTCCAGCAGAATGACACTTTCATACAAAGATGCTTGGTTTGGCAAATGTTCAGCGGTTGCTGAAAGCTTAGCCAATGCCTCGGATGCAGGCAGTAATGCCTTGAACAATTCGATTGACTCAAGTTTTTGCACTGGCGGAAGGAGTGGTAAGTCGTAGTATGGCTTCTCTGGGTTAAACATTTCTGTATTTCCGAAAATTTTGATTTTTTCGTAAACATACCCTTCGTACTTTTTGAAAATCAAGAAATTTCGCAAGTACGAGGTTGTTCTTTTGAGATATCGTGTTTTTTCTGTAAGTTTCTATTTAGACGCCTATCGTGGCGGATGAGCAGCGGCCAGTCTGCTCGATCCGAGTTGATGGCCCGAAGGCGCACCTGTAATGGACTTTTTCGAAGTCGCGCTGCTCATCCGCCACGATGGCCCGGCGCAGCCGGGCCATCGACCTGCATCACCAGTGGCGCCACAGAACTAGCCGCGTCAGCGCCGCCGCGCTTCTCGCCATCTGGTGAATGCAATTGTTCGACATCCTATCTTTTCGATAAGTTTTTTTCGAACTCTGCTGCAAGTTGGTGTGCCACCACGATGCCTTTTCTTGTAAAATCTATTGAATTTGCTTCAGAGGCTATATGCTGCTTGATGGCTTTTGTGAAGTTCGGTGTGTAATTTTCCATCACCTCATGGAGTGCCGTGTATTTCTTTTCTTTTGATTTTGCCATAGCAATCACCTTTTGTGGCAATACATTGATATTCTTCTTGGGTTTAGTTCAGCCTCAAAATAATGTTTTCTTTTTACCCAAACGAACCCATCACCTTTTGTTATTACCGCAACATCTATTGGCCCCCCGACTGTTTCTTGCTGGGTGCTTACCCGCCTTTTAAATTTTGTTAAATTTACTAGCGATTCAGCCATTGCAGCTAACTCATCCTTTGGGAGAGATGCAACCATTTGCATAACTGGATTTGAATAGTGGCTTCTTCTGACATCATTCCACTGGTTGTGGAGATTGTCCAGAAGCTTGTCAAGGTTGTTTGAAATTGTGTTTTTAATATCATCACCAATTTTTTTATTCTTTTTCCTAACTTCTTCAATCAATACATCAACTACACCTATAAACAGATTTGATGTTGAGCTTGAAATGAAACGGCCATACTCCGGATCAATGCCATCCATGAAAGTATGTACCATTTCTTTTTGAGCAAAAGGAACAACACAAGAGTTTATATTATAATCAATTGCCATTTCATATGTTTTGGCAAATAACGGTAATTCATTGACGATGCCAGCAATAGTGGCTTCTGCAAGTGTTGGAAACAACTCAGATTCTCCAAACCCTGAAACAACTATCCCAGAATGGATTTTTCTATTAATCAGCCGTTTTGAAGATAGAAGTTCAGCAACTAATTGAGACAACCTTCTCTCTGTTAGTTGAGAGATCGGTAGTTTTTCAAATACCTCTTTGCGGGCCTTTGCCAGAATATGCTTGTATTTATTTAAAACTTCCTTCGGAAAATCTTTAGGGAGATTATCAAGGGAGCCGGCTTTTCTCGTTAATTCGATTTCGTCTTGTACAATTGAGGTGATTAACGATTTTATTTCACTTTCAGTTATTGTTTTTTTGTTTTCAATTTCTTTTTCAATTTTTTCATGAAAGGAGTTTAACAAGTACCCAAAGAAGTCGTATGCAATAAATTCAACGAAGTTTGCCTGGTTTTGTTTTGGGAAGAAATCAGCATTAGATGTCAAAAACCCTATAAAATCATTGTAATAATCTAATAAGTGGGGGAAGGTTTTCTCTCCCAAAACTTTTCGATATTCCTTGATGATGGTTTCCCAAGGCACCTGCAACAAGTCAGCTGACCCATAGACCATGATGCCCACCGGAGCATGGTTTGTAAGTTGAAACAATTTGTCAGCAGATGTGTAAATTTTCGATTCTTTTGTACCGATTGTAACTGCGCTATCCGCTGCAAGTGCAACTCCCATTCGATTTAATACGCCGACTTCAGCTGTCATTGTTTATCCTTATTTGTTGGTCGAACGTGGCGGATGAGCAGCGGCCAGTCTGCTCGATCCGAGTTAATGGCCCGAAGGCGCACCTGTAATGGACTTTTTCGAAGTCGCGCTGCTCATCCGCCACGATGGCCCGGCGCAGCCGGGCCATCGCCATGATAACCCGCTTGTCGGGTTAATTATGTGGTTGGGCATTCACTTTATTCATGCCGATAAATTTTACGGAGGTAAGTATATGAAAGAATCAAATATTGAGCAAAGGGCAGACGGGCTTTATGAAAAATCCAGTGGACGCAAGATCGTCAGTCCGCTGGATTTTTGTCTTTTTCCGGGCGGGATAGACTAATATGTTAAACATATTCAGCAGGGCCGATACCTCTAAGCCTAGTATGGATTACAGAATTGCAAGACGGGCAAGCGATAACAATAAAACCATTCTTGTCCTTTCTTGGCTGGAGGATCATTCGCTTTCCGTCTTCGTAGCATTTTGTGCATATCCAATGAGGTGGTTCGGATTCGCTCATAGATTTTTTAAGGGCGTACATGACAGCAGGGCCTTCCCCGAATGGTGTAAGCTGGTAGCGTTGCTTTTGACTTTCCCATGCTTTTATACGAGCAATTTCTTCTTTAAGTGCGCGTATCTCGTCAACCACCGCAGATTGTGCCGCGTTAGATTCAAGGGCACCGCTTTGAGCAGCCAGGATTGCACTTTGAAGTTCAATGACCTTTCCTTGGACCTCAGAAAGAGTATTGAGTTGGAGAATTCCCTTCGCAATATCACCAGCGAGACGCAGGCTGGTAATTGTTCCATTTATGAGCGATATATCCATGTTTGCACCAATGTATTTTGTAAAGCACAACTGATTGATAGTAACAACTACCCCGTCCACGATCCTTGGCGTCCTCGTTTGAATTTGTCCGTTCACGGACTCTTTCGGTCGCCTTGTCATCTTTCGGGTGACGGCAAACGGTTTGACTACGTTTTTGCTTTATTGATCTTTTATCTTTTTGGCCTGCTCAGTGGTTTATCCACTGAAGCATTTTAGTTGAGCCGAACTGAATCGAGCGCCGATTTATTAAATGAACTCTTTCGTGCTGCAAGGAATTTTTACTTACATGGCATAACGTGGCGGATGAGCAGCGGCCAGTCTGCTCGATCCGTGTTGATGGCACCAGGCCCACCTTGTAATTAACTTTATCGAAGTCGCGCTGCTCAT
>VMSU01000089.1 GCA_013792005.1 Desulfobulbaceae bacterium | reverse complement strand
GTTATCATTCCGCAAAAAATCTCATTGACATCCAAAAACCGGTTTTGCTACGCTTGTTCTTAACAGGTTATCATGCGTTTTTACATGTTATACATAAAACTGGTTATCAAACATGCGTGAAATTCCGCCCGCTATTCTTGACCCCTTTAACCAATTATTGGAACGAAAAGAGGTCCCTCCTCGGTATCGAAACCATTACCGGAAATGGCTTAAGTTCTTTCTGGATTTTTGCGACAAATACGACTTCTCACCCACCGACAAACAGCAAGTCCCCGCCTTCATTGCCAAGTTACTCGAAAAAAACCAGTCGAAATTCTTCCAAAGGCAGGCGGAGCAGGCAGTATTGATCTATTTTGAAATCATATCAACTCACCCGCATCCCGTCGCCCCACAAACATCAATACCCTCAACTACCCGAAGCACCGGAGGAAAAGCCAGCTTTTCCGCTCCGTCCATACCTCGGGGTAGTGATCCCGTGGGACAAAACAAAGAAAAAGGCAAGGACAGGGATGAATTACCTCCCCCACTCCTGCTTCACCGATCTACGAGCCACAATGAGGAGGAGCTAACGAAACAGGCTTCACCTAAAAATACTGGCGCTGACTGGACAAAAGTCTATATGTCTTTGGAGTCATCCATTAAAGTCAGGCATTATTCTCCCAAAACACTAAAAGCCTATAAGGGTTGGATTCATCATTTCCAATTTTTTGTCAAGAGTAAAGACTCACAACTCATTGAGATCTCGGACGTTAAAGATTTCCTGAGTTTCTTAGCAGTCAAACGCAACGTCTCGGCCTCCAGCCAGAACCTGGCCTTCAATGCCCTGTTGTTCCTGTTCCGGCATGTCCTCGAGAAAGAGTTCCCAAAGGTTGAAGGGATCATCCGGGCTAAGCGTAAACCTTACATCCCTGTTGTCTTGTCTCGTGAAGAAATTAACAGGATTGTTGCCAACGCAGAGCACCCTTACGACCTAATCATAAAGCTGCTCTATGGCTGCGGATTACGGTTGGCGGAATGCATGAACCTTCGCGTCCAAAATTTTAATTTCGACTTCGGTGTGCTGACCGTCCACGATGGCAAGGGACAAAAAGACCGAACAGTACCCTTGCCGGAATCACTCATGCCAGAACTGACAAAGCAATTTGAAGCCGTTGCCGCCCTCCATCAGCGTGATTGTGATGCCGGGTATAACGGAGTGTTTCTTTACAATCTATTGGAAAAGAAATATAAGAATGCAGCTAAAGAGTTGGTTTGGCAGTGGTTTTTCCCTGCCAAGGAGTTGACCATGGTCCCAGAGACCAGGGAGTACAGGCGGTATCATCTACACGATAGCCATGTGCAAAAGGCAATCACTGGGGCGGTAAGGCGGGCAATGATTCCCAAACGAGCCACGGCGCACACCTTTCGGCACAGTTTCGCCAGCCATCTGCTCCAGGCAAACTATGACATCCGCACGATTCAGGAACTCCTTGGCCATAGCGATCTGCGCACCACCATGATCTATACGCACACCGTAAAAAGTGTTACCCTCAAAGAGGCGAAGAGTCCTCTTGATTTTTAAACTCAAGCAATTTGGGTCAATTTTAAAAGCCATTTCTTACCAATCCAAAGAGATGCCAATCATTTGGCAAAGGCGGGCAGCGATGACAAGCTATCATGGCATTACCAGCAATGCGGCATGGAATGAGTTACAGCACTTGGCAACACAACCCTTTGACCTGACGACCGAAGGTGCCTTAAACCAAGAACGGATCATGGCCCTGCGCAGCGAAATGGCCGGGTTCACCCTGCTCTATGGCACTGAACGGGTTGACGCCACGATCGTAAGCGCCCTGCAGCGTTTAGCGGATGAGAGCGGCGTCATCGCTCAATTTCAAGCAATGAAACGTGGGGCGGTGATGAACCGGATTGAAGGGTATGACAGTGAAAATCGAATGGCGCTGCATACTGCCGTCCGCGACGTTTTCAGTAAAACCCCCTGCCATCCTGAGGCCAGCGGGCAGGCCCGCCAGGAACTGGACAAACTGGACCGCTTTCTTGCCGATCTGAACTCGGGCGCTGTGGTCAACCACAAGAACGAGGCCTTCACGGACATGGCGCTGGTCGGTATCGGTGGTTCGGACTTAGGCCCACGGGCTCTGTATCTTGCACTCCGCCGCTTTAGCCTGCCGGGTCGGCGGGTCCACTTCATCTCCAATGTCGATCCGGACGATGCCGCCCAGGTGCTAGCAGGTCTTGATCTCAGCAGGACTTTGGTCAACGTAGTGTCAAAAAGCGGCTCGACACTTGAGACCCTGACCAACGAGGAGCTGGTACGGGCCGCCTTTGCCAAGGCAGGGCTCGACCCCCAACGCCACTTCCTGGCAGTGACCGGCAAGGGCGGCCCCATGGACAATCCGGCGCGGTACCGAGAGTCGTTCTATATGTTCGACTATATCGGCGGCCGCTACAGCGCGACCTCCATGGTGGGAGCGGTGATCTTAGGCTTTGCCCTGGGACATGAGGCGGTGATGGAGATTTTACGAGGCGCCAACACCGTTGACCAGGCGGCGGAAGAGACTGATATCCGCAATAACATTCCACTGCTACTCGCGCTGATCGGCATCTGGAACCGCAACTGCTTAGGCTACGACACCTTGGCGATTCTCCCCTACAGCCAGGCGCTACTCCGCTTTACCGCCCACCTCCAGCAATGCGACATGGAGAGCAACGGCAAATCCATTGATCGCTCAGGACGGCCTGTGGCCAGCCACAGTGGACCGGTAATCTGGGGGGAACCCGGCACCAACGGCCAGCACGCCTTTTATCAACTCATCCATCAAGGCACCACCATCGTGCCGGTTGAGTTTATCGGCTTCCGAGAGAGTCAGTACGGCGAAGATCTTAACATCCAGGGCACAACCTCCCAAGACAAACTGCTGGCCAATCTACTGGCCCAGTCCCTGGCCTTGGCCACTGGCCGCTCCCACGACAACCCCAATCGCCGGTTTCCGGGCAACCGCCCCAACTGCCTGCTAATGGCAGAGCGCCTCACCCCGTTTGCCATGGGGGCGCTGCTGGCCATCTATGAAGCCAAGATCGCCTTCCAGGGTTTTATCTGGAACATCAATTCCTTTGACCAGGAAGGGGTGCAGCTGGGCAAGGTCCTGGCCGGGCAACTGCTCGACCATCTCAAGGAAAAGCGCAAGGATCATGGGTATTGCGGCGAAGAGGGGGATATCGGCTGGGCGCTGCTTGAGGCGACGGGGATAACGGCAAGACAGGAGTAAGGCGAAACTAAGGATAGTTTAGTACTATCAAATTCAATAACAGAGTAATAAATACAGTTGTCAAACTACGACAGATTCTATACGATAGCAAAAGTTACGTTATACCAGCGACCCAAACCACTCATTCATAACCTTTCAGGCCCTCGATCCTATGAAAATTCTTATCGCTGACGATGATCGTACCATCCATATCTCATTCACCAAGTTTCTGACCGAACAGGGACACGAAATTCTGCACGCCTATGATGCCAGCGAAGCCATGCAGATTGCCTCCACCCAGAGCCCAGACTTGATCCTCCTCGATATTACCATGCCGGCAGGCGATGGCCGTAATATCTGCCAGCAACTGAAGTCGGCCCAGGATACCGCAGATATCAAAATCATCATGCTCACCGCCCGCGACTCCCAACACGATCGCACCCTGGCGATGGAGCTTGGCGCTGACGACTTCATCAGCAAGCCCTGCTCTATCCCCTATCTGGACCGGGCCATAACCAAGCTAACCCGTAAATGAGCATGAACCCGTTCCTCTTAGGCCCTAGCCTAGCCGTGCAAAACGCTCCCAGAAATCGGGGAACGATTTAACCACACACTCCTCATCGGCAACCACCACCCCAGAGATAGCCAACCCAGCCACCGCAAAGCACATGGCAATCCGATGATCGTCATGGGTGCTGATGGTGCCGCCGTTAAACGAGGCCCGGCTCGGGTCGCCTTCGATGAGCAAGGAGTCGGCGCGTTCGGTGGTCTTAACTCCGAGCTTGGCCAGTTCCGTCGCCATCACGTGAAGACGGTCGCACTCCTTGATCCTCAGATGCGCGATGTTATTGATTACCGTAGTGCCCCGGGCAAAGGCCGCCACCACCGCCAAGGTCGGGGCCACATCCGGGCAATCGCCCATATCCACCTCAATCGCCCGAAGTTCCTTCGGCCCGGTCACCGTAATACCGGTTTCGCTCTTATCCACCCGACAGCCCATTCGCTCAAGCATTGTGACCAGCACGGCATCACCCTGCAATGAAGGCTCCGGTACGTTCGTTACAGTAACCCTGCCGCCGGTAATTGCCGCCGCCGCCCAGAAATACGAGGCGCTGGAGGCATCGCCCTCAATTCGGTACTCATGTGCCTGATAACACCCTTGGGGGATGACAAAGCGATTCAGGGCCGGACTCGACTCAACTTCCACCCCAAAGGCCTTCATCACCGCAAGCGTCATGGTGACATACGGCTTGGACAGCACCTCGCCCGCGACATCAAGACGCGCTCCCTTCCTGGCATACGGCGCCACCAGCAGGAGCGAAGAGAGATACTGGCTGCTCTTGCCCTCAGGCAGCAGCGTCTGTCCGCCCTCAATACCGGCAGCGTCGATCTCAAGCGGCGGACATCCGGTCTTGTTGACACTGTCGATCCGCACCCCCCAACCACGCAGCGCCTCCATCAACGGCTGAATTGGCCGCTCCGCCATCCTAGGCCCGCCGGTAATGGCAAAGGAGCCCGCGCCCAAGGCGGCGACCGAGGTCAAAAAACGAGTGGCCGTGCCGTTATTGCCAAGAAAGATCGGCTGCGCCGGTGTCGCGATCCGACCGCCATTCCCCTCAACCCGCCAGTCAGGGCCGGAATTATCGATAACAACCCCCATGGCCCGAAGAGCCGCGCTGGTATAATCGGTATCTTCGCTGGTCAATGGCCCGATCAAGGTACTGACTCCATCAGCCAGCGCAGCGGCAATCAACGCGCGCTGGGTCAAGCTCTTGGAGCCGGGGACAGTGATCTCGGTATCGATATGGGAGATGGGCGTGATTGTCTTCATGGTAAGAGGAGAGGTTAATAGTGGTTGAGAGATCCGCGTTGGGTTACGGCTTTGCGACCTGACCCAACCTACGGCTAATTGAAAAATTACATCATTCCTGCTGGGGATGCCGGGTTCAGCGGCCTGCCATCCCCGTGACCAACTCCTGGCGCATGATCTCGACCGGGGCCTGGACTCCGGTCCACCGTTCAAATTGAGCGACTCCCTGGTAAAGGAGCATCGCCAGGCCATTAATCGTCCGACACCCGGCGGCATGAGCCTCCCTAAGCAATAGAGTTTCCAAAGGGGAGTAGACGATATCCATCACCAAGGCAAAATTAGCCACAGCCTCTCTGGGAACAGGTGAGAGGCCGGTACTTTTGCCCATGCCGACCGAGGTGGCGTTGATCAGGATATCGGCAGCAAAACCAATAACTGAGTTCAGTGGCGCCCAAGGACAGCCTAAGACCTCGGCCAAAGCCTGGCCGGTGGCAGGAGTCCGGCTGGCCAAGGTAAGCTCCGCCCCCTCTTCCAAGAGCCCAAAGCCAATTGCCCGCGCTGATCCGCCAGCCCCCAGGAGCAACACCTTTTTCCCTCGCAAGGGGGTCAGTTGTTTGAGCGCGGCATTGGCTCCCAGCCAATCGGTGTTAGCCCCGAAGACCAAGCCTTCATTAATAACCAGGGTGTTGACCGCGCCAATCTTTGCCGCCACAGGATCAATAGAATCAAGAAAAGGAATCACCGCCTGCTTATGAGGAATGGTAACGCTTGCGCCACGGATTCCTAATGCCTTGAATCCCTGGATGGCCGCCCCCGCGTCAACCGCCGGAAATGGGACGTACACCTTATTTAAGCCCAGGGCCTGAAACGCAGCGTTGTGCATGGCCGGACTTAAGCTATGGCTGACAGGATTACCCAGGATGCCGTAGACTTCTGTTGCGCCGTTAACTGGCATGAGCCAACTCCTTGACAATGGCGCGTAGACAGGAAATCGTCAACTGTCCGGGGGCAGTCCCCGTACTGCCGTCGGCAGCGGCGTAAGTCATGAAGCCCCCAAGGCCAAGGGTGGCGACACGACTGATAACCCCGGCCCCTCCCATACAGAAGGCAATCAGCGGCAGCCCCATCTCGGCGGCCTCCGTTTGAAGGTCGAGGACGCGCAGCACATCCTGAAAACTCTGGGCCATGGTGACAATTTTGCCGATGTCCGCATTACTGCGATACTGTTCCTGAAGGATCGTGCGTAGGGCTTGCGGGGATGGTGTGGTAGTAAAGTTATGCCAAGAGACAATGGACTTGGTGCCGTGTTGTCTGGCTGCTGCAATCAAGGGATCACGCAGGGCAGGATCGGTCTTCAGTTCAATGTCGACATAAGCGGCGCCGGCAGCTATCGCCTCATGAAGCAGAACAAGTCGGCTCTCTTCCGAGCCGGAAAAGTTCCCACCCTCCCAAGACGCCCGATTGGTAAACAACAGCGGAGTGGCAATAACCCCAACAAAGGGAGAGACCGCCGGTTGAGTCATGCTGTCTAAACGGATTTCAAGGACATCAGCCAACAGCGCAGCAGGTGTGGCCTGATCCAGGATATCCGCGCTGGTTGAGCCGGACAGGGCCACACAAATTAGGCCAAAGGTCAAAGGTGTCTGTTGCATAAGCAAATGGTTTCCCTCAAAATATAAATATCAGGTTGAGCACCCTATTCCAAAGCGCTTGTCTTGTCAATATGAGCAGAATCCAACATGACCCTAAACTCGTGTTAACCGATGGTCAGTGCTGACTCCTCAGCTGGAGATTGCATCAACACTGTGATCAATTGCGCCGCTCACTCAGTGATTGCCGATTTTTCCAGAGGCAAGAGCAAAAATTCTCACTTGACATTTTTTGACATCTTAACCGATAATCAACTATTCAAGGTTGCAACACGCAAGGCAACCAGTGTTTTCAAATTGAAATCGGAGAGCTTGCATGGCGGATAAAGTTAATTTCAGGGTGGCACATCTGAAGATCACCGACCATCTGGTTCTGGGCATTACCCAGGACAAGATAAGAAAGGGAGTTGAGGAGTCCAAATATCTCAACCTCCAGTGCCAGCCAATGATGGGCTGGCAGCAGGTGGCCAACTCATTAAAAGACGGCCAGGTCGATGCGGCCTTTATCTTGGCCCCCACCGCTATGGATCTTTACAAGGCAGGACTGAAAGCCAAACTGATCCTCTTTAGCCATAAGTCAGGCAGCGTGCTGATCACCAACAAAAAAGCCCACATCCAGACGATCCAAGACTTCAAAGGCAAGGTCGTGATCATCCCCTACCAGCTCTCGGTCCACAACATGCTGCTCCATAAACTGTGCAGCGAGGCGGGCATCGAGCCAGGGGCGGGCAAAGACGTACAGCTTGAAGTCATGGCTCCGAGTCAGATGGTCGAGGCGCTCCAGTACGACGAAGAGGGTGAAATCGCAGGATTTATCGTCGCCGAACCCTTTGCCTCCCAGGCAGTGACCGAGGGCTATGGTGAAGAGTTCACCCTATCCAAGGACATCTGGCCGGAACATCCCTGCTGCGCCCTGGTGGTGCGTGATGAGATGATCGAAAACCACCCCGACGCCGTCCACGAGTTCACCGACAGCCTGGTCAAGTCCGGCCGCTTCATCGATACCGCAGTCAGCACTGCCGCCCGGATAGGAGCGGACTTCCTGGGCCAGAAGGCCGAAGTCATCAAACGGGTACTTACCGAACCGGCAGACCGGATCACCACCGCCAATCTCTTCCCAAACATCGAGGATCTCTCAGTGATCCAAGACTACATGCACCACAAAATGGGCATCATGAAGGACAAAATCGACCTTGATGTCTTTGTCGACACCCAATTTGCCAAAGCGGCCCGGGCAACCTAAACTCAAGCCTTCGCAGCAACCATAACCACCGCGTGGCAGGCGATTCCCTCCTCGCGACCAGTAAAGCCCATCGACTCGGTAGTGGTGGCCTTGATATTGATGGCCGATGAAAAAACCTGGCAGACCTCCGCCAGGTTTTTTTGCATTTGAGGAAGATAAGAGGCCAGTTTTGGCCGCTGGGCAACGACAGTTATATCGGCATTACTCAGCACAAATCCCCGCTCCGCTGCATAGGTTATAACTTGAGCCAGCAGTTTCAGGCTGTCGATCCCCTGATACTGCGCATCAGTATCGGGGAAATGACGGCCAATATCACCACCGCCGACAGCCCCCAGCAAGGCATCACACAAAGCATGAGTCAGCACATCCGCATCCGAGTGACCCAGCAGGCCGACGCTGTGAGGGATATTCACTCCGCCAAGAATCAAGGCGCGGCCTGGCACTAGTCGGTGGGCATCATACCCATGGCCGATCTTATACGCGAGCGCAGCAGCATGTTGAGCTGCCAGCAAAGCCTCTGCCATAACGATGTCCTCCGGGAGGGTGATCTTGATGTTGGTTTCAGAACCCGCAACAATAATGACCGGGCAGCCGCTTCGTTCAAGCAGCGAGGCCTCGTCGGTACCGGAGAAACGGTCCCGGCTGGCCTCCTGATAAGCCTGGCGAAGTAACTCGACCCGAGCCCCTTGCGGTGTTTGAGCCCGCCACAGACGTTCACGGTCAACGGTCCTGACGACCTCCTGGCCAGAGGCCTCCTTGAGAGTATCTTTTACCGGAATTGCCGTGATGGCGGCGCCATGAGCGCAAACCGCCTCCAAACAACCGGCAATGATTGCCTGAGAGACCAGAGGCCTAACGCCGTCATGCACCAGGACCACCTCTATGACCCTATCAAGGGCCTCCAAACCGGCCAGGACCGAGTCCTGCCGCGTCTCGCCGCCAGGAACAACGCGACAGTCGGCATCAAGGCCGTATCGTGCTAAGAGATCTTTCGCTTCGGGGATCGTGGCGCTGGGAACGGTGAGAATGATCGACTGGAAGCACCCTGCCTGAATAAAGGCCTCCACGGTACGAACCAAGATCGGCTTGCCACCCAGGCTGAGGAACTGCTTAGGGACTTCACCGCCCATCCGGCGGCCAATGCCGCCGGCGGTTATAATGGCTGCGGCTGATTGTGATGCAGTCGTGGGCATAATAAAGATACGGGCAGGCCGAAGTACCAAAGGAACAACTCCGTCTGCCCGCCAAAAAAAAGGAGTGGGCTATAAGCCGAATTCTGTACCCTCCCGTACTACCCCGAAAGGTAGCCGGAGAAGGCCATGATCATTTCTCTAGGACGCCAGTCACCTGGCGCCTCAAGCGATCTACCCGAAGACATCGGGCGGGCCGCCCTCAAGTGTCTCCCTATTTGATGTTGCTCCAGGTGGGGTTTGCCATGCCCTCCGTGTCACCACGGAGGCGGTAAGCTCTTACCTCACCATTTCACCCTTACCACGGCGTGAGCCCTGGCGGTATATTTTCTGTGGCACTTTCCTCGGGGTCACCCCCAGTTCGCATTACGAACCACCTTGCCCTGCGGAGTTCGGACTTTCCTCTGACCCGAACAGGACCAGCGATCATGCACCCACTCCTAAAATGAAATGCATAGTGTGTAAATATTCGCACTGTACGGTGGATAGACGCAACACATCCACCTAAAACCCGACAAAACGACGTTCTTCAGCTCATCGCTCCTCAACCTCGGGCAGATGGTACATCATCCGATTACAGGTTGGGCAAGTCAACAGCTCCTGTTCTTTCAACAGTTGATTAAACATCTGTGGCGGAATATTCATATTGCACCCCCGGCAGACACCCCGAGTAACTCCGGTAACGGCCAAGCCATTGCGCTTGGACCGCAGCATCTCGTAGCGATTGAGGTATTTGGCCTCAACCTTCTTAGCCTGGGCATCACGGGACTTGGTGATTTTCTGCTTATCGGTTTCCAACTTGGCAGCCTCCTGCTCCACCCGCTTAGTGTCTGCATCAAGCTGCGCTTCCATCTCAGCGCAACGCTTGCCAAGCTCTCCGATCTTTTTCTGGATCAACTCCGACTGTTCAAGGAGCAAGGTCAGCTCCTCTTCCCGCTGAGCATTCGCCGCTTTGGTATCTTCAATTTCCTTGAGGATACTCTGGTACTCGCGGTTGGTCTGGATACTCATCAGCTTAGTCTGCCGATCCTTGATCCGCTCCGCCTCATCGGCAAGCGTGGCCTCCAGTTCGCGGCGCCGTTTATCCCCTTGCTCAAACTGCTCTTTGTAATCGTCGATTGCAGCGTAGCCCTCTTCAATCCGTTTTTTTACCAACAACAACTCTCCATGGCCGTCGGCCATCCGACCGTCAATCTTCTGCACATCAAGGTCAATGGCCTGAAGGTCCATTAAATTTTTGATAGCCTCTTTCAATGTCCGCACCTCACGTTATATGGTTTGCTGATCGTTTCCTGTCAGAAAAAAGGAAAATGGGTTTTTTTGGTTTTCTGTCACATGGACAGGAATG
>VMSU01000088.1 GCA_013792005.1 Desulfobulbaceae bacterium | reverse complement strand
TCTCGATGGCATGGCGACCTGGATGCGGGTTCAAGCCCAGGAGGAGATGTTTCATGGTATGAAGATCTATGATTTTGTCAATGAGCGGGGAGGGCGGGCAGTTATGCAGGCGATTGATCAGCCTCCGGCAGAATGGGTATCGGCGCTAGCCGTATTCGAAAATGCTTTGGCCCATGAGCAGAAAGTAACCAGTCTCATTAATAATCTGGTTGATCTCTCTATGGCAGAACGTGATCATGCTACGACAATCTTTTTGCAGTGGTTTGTCACTGAGCAGGTCGAAGAAGAGGCAACTGCCACCGGCGTTGTGAATAAACTGAAGATGGTTGGCCATGACGCCAGCAGTCTCTTTGCGCTGGATCAAGAGTTGGGCCAGCGGATATTCACCCTTCCAGCCGAAGCCGCCAACTAGAAGACTAGCACGATGGGATGATGGATAGTGCGGCTTAGGCTTTAAGGAAGAATCACCCTACAAATTTTGGCACGTATGTTTTTAGCGCCGGTTCAGAAATGGCCGGCACTTTTTTTATCTGGTGTTGGCTTCAAATGCTGATCAGCGGGACGGGGCGCGACGAGGATACTAAGGATAACGGAGAGAGTGGAGAGAATGGCAATTACAGAAATCAAGGACAAGGTGTACTGGGTTGGAGCAGTTGATTGGGATATCCGGGATTTCCACGGGTACTCGACCTATAAGGGGACGACGTATAATGCCTTTTTGGTCATGGATGAAAAAATTACCCTCTTTGACACGGTAAAGTCGAATTACTACGAAGAGTTGCTCTATCATATCAGTGAACTTACCGATCCCACCAAGATTGATTATATCGTGGTTAATCATGTGGAGATGGATCATTCCGGCTCTCTGCCCAAAATTATAGATCTCGTCAAGCCGGAAAAGGTGTTTTGTTCGCCGATGGGTGAGAAGGCCATTAAGGACCATTTTCACCGTGATGATTGGCCGTTGGTTGTTGTTAAGTCCGGTGACAGTATCAGCCTTGGTAAAAAGACCGTTACCTTTTTGGAAACAAAAATGCTGCATTGGCCAGACAGCATGTTCTCTTATATCCCAGAGGATAAGTTGCTCATTTCCAGTGATGCCTTTGGTCAGCATTTAGCCAGCACCGAGCGATTCGCCGATGAGTTGCCCATCGGTGAAGTCATGTGCCATGCGGCAAAGTATTATGCCAATATCTTGAATTTGTTTGCTCCGAATATTCAGAAACTCCTGGCCCAGGTGGCGGAGTTGGGACTTGAGATTGACATGATCGCTCCAGATCATGGAGTAATCTGGCGGAACAACCCAGGGCATATTTTGGCAGCGTATGATCGGTGGAGTAAGCGCGAGACGGTGCCCAAGGCGTTGGTGATTTATGACTCCATGTGGCATAGCACGGCTAAGATGGCGAAGGCCATCGGCGGCGCTATCAGCCGGGAGGGGGTGACGGTTAAGTTGATGAATCTTGCGGTCAACCATCGTAGCGACGTGATGACCGAGGTTCTTGATTGTAGAGCTCTGGTGTTTGGTTCGCCAACCTTGAATAATGGTTATTTGCCGCGGATGGGCGATTTCTTGACGTACCTCAAAGGGTTGCGGCCTAAGGGTAAGGTCGGTGCTGCTTTTGGTTCATACGGGTGGAGTGGTGAAGCGGTCAAGCAGATGAATGAGGCCATGGAGGCGATGGAGATTACCCTGGTTGATCCCGGCATCAAGGTCAAGAATGTACCGACTGATGATGACTTTACCAAGTGTAAGGAGCTAGGGGTTAAAATCGCCGCCGCAGTCAAGGCGATGGACTGACAGTGCCTCCCCAGGGAATCAGGGCATTGAGTCGCCAGGTCAGTGACTGGCTCAAGGGTCCGTCACTTGAGTCTGCGTTGGCTGACCTGGCCTCGATCCCTCCAGATAAGGCGTTGAAGCCGCTCTTCTCCTGTCTCTGTAGTTGTGATCCCGAGATAAAATGGCGGGCGGTGTCGGCCATGGGTCGAACCGTGGCAGCCCTCGCTGATCATGAGATGGAAGACGCCAGGGTGGTTATGCGTCGCTTTATGTGGATGCTTAACGATGAGTCTGGCGGTATCGGTTGGGGGGTGCCTGAGGCTATGGCCGAGGTACTCTCCTGCCATGCCGGACTGGCTGGGGAGTACACCCATATCCTCGTCTCTTTTATGAGGGAGGATGGATTTTATCTGGAACTTGAAGCCCTGCAACGAGGCTTGATTTGGGGGGTGGCCCGCTTGGCCGGGGCCGCCCCCGACCTGCTTCGGTCCAAGGACGCAGTGCGTTACCTTCTGCCCTATCTGGTGACTGTTGATCCTACCATCCAAGGCCTGACCTGTCTTGCCTTGGGTCGGTTGGGGGACCGGCAGTCTCTATCGTACCTCCCCCCCTTCTTTGAAGACCCACGGACTCTTGCCATCTATCAGAATGGTGAATTTATCGAAACGACCGTTGGTGAACTTGCCCGGCAGGCGGATGCTTTGCTTATAAGGGTCGACGACTGAGGTGTTCTCCTTTGGTGCTGATTACAGTGACTTTTACGGGAATCGTTGATCCGGATACTTGAACCGCTTTTTTGACAATAGCCGCCATGCCTTGACAGCAGGGGACTTCCATGATGGCGACCAGTAGAGATTTGATTCCGCTGTGCGTCAAAATTTCAGTGATTTTTTGAACATAGGCTTCGCCGTCATCGAATTTTGGGCATCCCATCATTACAACTCTGTTGGATAGCAGGTCCTGGTGAAACCCGGCATAGGCAATGGGGACGCAGTCGGCCGCGATCAGGAGATCGGCATTGGTTAGAAAGGGTGCGGTTGGTGGAACCAGACGGATCTGCACCGGCCAGTGACTTAAGGCCGAGGCCCCGGCGGACTGGAGGCTGACAGGGCGGTTCGCCGTTTGGCACGGGGTGTGTTGGTCTAAATTATGTGGCTTCGCAGGGTCGTGCATCTGCACGGTGGCAGATGGGCACCCGTGTGCATGGGTCGGTTTTTCTCCTTGGGCCTTTTGCTGCCTGAGTAGTTCCTGGACCGCCTCTTCGTCAAAATCGACGGCTTCGCGTTCAATAATCTGCAAAGCCCCAGTCGGGCATCCCTTCAAACAGGCCCCGAGACCGTCACAGTATTTGTCAGCAACGAGCCGGGCCTTGCCATCAATGATGCGCAGGGCGCTTTCAGCGCAATCGACGATACATTGTCCGCAACCGTTGCATAGATTCTCGTCAATCTCAATAATTTTTCGTCGTACTTGCATGGGGCTCTCTCCTTCTTACTGTGACAGGTAATGTGGTCGTGTATGGGCCCAGGGGTATCCCCGCCCTCTTTATGTTATGATGCCTTGCTGATGGCCGCAAGGATCGACTCTGCCTCGTGTCGGCCATTGACCGTTTTGAAGGCGCTGATCATTTCCTGAGCGTGTCCAATGGTGGATTGTGCCTCAGCACTTTGGGCGAGTCCTTCGAGGCGCCATGCGTCATGGAGGACTCGCGTGTTGGTCGATGTGTCGGTTTCGCTGTCATTACCCATTGTCTTGATCAGGGTGCAGACCTCGTTGATGAGTCCTTCGTTTGCTTGTAATTCGGTGAGCAGGCTAAGTGTCTTGGTGGTCTCTCTGTGGCCTGTTCCAGAGACAGGGCCGTCGAGTTCAGCAAGGAGCGCCGCGATGGTGACAGCGGCCTTGTTGGCTTCTTCGCTTTTGGCCAGGGTTCCAGCATAACGAGCAGTCCGACTGGCTCGTCCTATTTTGGCAAAGTCCTCCCCGTATTGACGTTTCATCGAGAGGGCCACTCGGTCAATCAGCAGGTCCTGTTTTTGGGCCAGCATCTCGGGTGAAAGCCCGCCGAGGCATTGCTCTGCAAAGGGACAGTAAGAGGCGCAGCCAAAATCAATCCGAGGATTTACCAGTTCATGACCGCACTGTCGGCACCGGCGTTTGCTGTCGTCTTTGAAAAATTCGACAACTCCGCCGCATTTTGGGCAGTGGCTTTCGAAAATCGCTTCGCCATCCCAGTATCGACTGTCTTGTCCAGGGCATTGCATAGTAGCACCTCCTAGGTAGGTATGATTAAGGAGATCAAGATGAAGGGGCGTGCGGTAAAGATTGTAATGATGGCGCTCCCGCACGCCTTTTATTTTTCAGCATAAAGAACGTCTTCTCGAATTTATGGCCCGCACACACGATGGTGGACGAGACCATAAATTCGTTTTTTTATCACGTGCCAAGGATGGCTTTCAGGTCATCGGCCGGGGTGGTGATCGGTTTGATTTTAAAGGTCTTGATCAGGACGTCCAAGACATTGGGGGTGACAAATGCCGGCAGAGTCGGTCCCAGACGGATATCTTGAATTCCCAAATGGAACAAGGTCAGGAGGATGGCCACAGCCTTTTGCTCATACCAGGAAAGCACCATGGACAGAGGCAGATCGTTGACCCCGCAATTAAAGGCCCCAGCCAAGGCGCTGGCAATCTGGATTGCAGAGTATGCATCGTTACACTGGCCGATATCAAGTAGTCTGGGGATGCCCCCAATGTCGCCAAGCTGCTGATCAAAGAATCGGAATTTGCCGCATGCCAGGGTCAGGACCATACAGTCGGTCGGCACTTGCTCAACGAATTCAGTGTAGTAATTGCGGCCAGGTTTGGCTCCATCACAGCCGGCAACCAGGAAGAAGTGCCGTATGGCCTTGCCCTTGACGGCGTCGATAACTTTGTCTGCCACCGAGAGCACGGTATTACGGGCGAATCCGACCATCACCGAGCCCTTGTCGGTGTCGGCAGCGAAACCAGGCATAGATAAGGCCTTGTTGATGGCAGGGGTGAAGTCGTTGTTGGTAATATGAGCGACGCCAGGCCAAGCGACCAGACCGCTGGTAAAGATATTGCCGCAGTAAGAGTCTTTTGGCTTTTGGATGCAGTTGGTGGTCATGACAATGGCGCCGGGAAACTCGGCAAACTCCTTGCCCTGGTTCTGCCACGCCGTACCGTAGTGGCCATGCAAATGGCTGAATTTTTTTAGTTCCGGATAGCCGTGACAGGGCAGCATCTCACCATGGGTGTAGACATTGATCCCCTTGCCCTCGGTCTGTTTCAGGATTTCTGCTAAGTCTTTCAGGTCGTGACCGGAGACTAAGATAGCTTTACCTGTTTTGGCTCCCAGAGGCACTTGAGTTGGCACCGGATGGCCGAAGGTTCCGGTATTGCCGGCATCCAATAACTCCATGGCCCGAAGATTGATCTCTCCGCACTTCAAGACCAGTCCTACCCATTGATCCATGGGGATGTCATGGCGCAGGATAGCTGCCAAGGCTTCGTGGATGAAGGCAAAAACCGCATCGTCTTCCTGTCCGAGAATTTTGGCGTGATCGGTATAAGCGGCTACTCCCTTGAGCCCGTAAAGCAAAATTTGCTTCAAGGACAGAATGTCGGGGTTCTCAGTGGTGTCAGCGGCAGGGGTGACGCCTTCGCCCTGGGCAACCAGACCGGCCATGTCCGCAGCCGGGGTGAAATTGGCAGCGGCCTCGCTGAAAGTTTTTCCGCCAAGACGAGTGCGCAAACCCTCTCGCAACTCAACGGCTTTTTTGATCAGGGTGACCAGTCGTTCGGGATCGAAGTTGACGTTGGTCAGGGTTGAAAAAACGGCCTCGCAGGTGAAAAGATTTACCGTTGGATCGATGATGCCTTGTTGCCGTGCGGCATGGGCATACAGGCTTAAGCCTTGGGTCGCATGGATCAGCAGGTCTTGTAGGTCGGAAACTTGAGCGTCTTTTCCGCAGACGCCGATTGTTGAGCAAGCGATTCCTTTGGCGGTTTGTTCACACTGGTTGCAATACATGGGGTGGTTCCTCCTTTGGTGGTTGATGGTGAGTAGGCTCCTTGTTCCTTTATGGTTTGATTATAGCAGAACAGTGAGGGGGAAACGTTGACTTAAGTCAAGGGTGAAAAAAAAGGCGCTGTATTGTTGTCATTCTCGTTAATAGGGGATCTTATCTGCTAATGCCTGCCAGGCAGCAAAGGCGGGCAGCGTATCCTGTCGCATAATCTGGACCATCGGAATTGCCCTGGCCGTAGGAGGTTTATTGATCTCCTGATAGATATGATTGTCGGCAAAGCCAATCGCCTCGGCATCTTCACGGGTTGCAGCATAAGTGATTTTTTCGATGCCTGCCCAATAGAGTGCGGCCAAGCACATTGGGCAGGGTTCGCAGTTGACGAAGATCTCGCAGCCGTCGAGACGAAATTGACCCAAATGCTGGCACGCTTTGCGGATGGCGTCAATTTCGGCGTGGGCGGTGGGATCAAGAGATGATGTGACCTGATTGAAGCCACGGGCGATGATGGAGCCGTTCTTGACGATAACGGCTCCGAAGGGGCCGCCGTGGCCTTCCTGCATCATGGTGAGCGCCAGGTTAATTGCCTCGCGCATGAAGGTGTTGTCCGACATTGACATGGAGATAGGAGGAGTTAGGGTTTTTATTTCGATTACTTCATGGCCATGGTATAAAAACAACAAATCCAAGGGGTGAAGGCCCTTGGAGGAAGGACTCACGCGGACGACAAAAACTAATGTGGAGCGGTATGGAATACTTTCTGGTCATTGCAGGATATCTGATTGGTTCAATCCCTTTTGGCTTGGTTCTGGGGAAGTGTTTAGGTATTGATGTTCGCTCAGCAGGAAGCGGTAACATTGGGGCAACCAACGTTAACCGCCTGTTGGGCAAGAAGATGGGCGCCATTACCCTGTTGGCGGATGCCGGCAAGGCGGTGCTGCCGATGCTGGCGGCAGCCAAGATTCTCGGTAATGCGCCCTCTGTTCAGTTCTGGGTGGCGGCGACTGGCGGTGCGGCCTTCCTTGGTCATTTATACCCTCTCTATCTGAAATTCAAGGGCGGAAAAGGGGTGGCTACGGCGCTGGGGATCTTTTTTTATCTTCAACCGTTGGCAGTGGCGTTATGTATTGTAGTCTTTGTCGCTGTGGTCCGGGTTTGGGGGTATGTTTCGCTGGGCTCTTTGATCGCTGCCGCCCTGATGCCGATCCTGGTCTTTCTTTTTGAAGGGTCGGGGCATAAGGTGTATCTGGCCGCCTTAGTGGCCGGTCTGATCTGGCTTAAGCATACCGAGAACATCAGGCGCCTTGTAAATCATGAGGAGAATAGTATTCGGAAAAAAATCACCCTCGTTAAAGACGAACCAGCAGAGAAACTATGACAGAGAAGTGGCAAAGGATTGTGGCTGCCAAAACACTCCTGGGGTTAGGTGATCAGGCTAGCATGCGAGAAATCAAGGAGGCGTACCGGAAGTGTGCTAAAGAAGTTCATCCTGACTTGGCCGTGCCTGGGAAGCCTGTGACTCCGATGCAGGAGATAAATGCCGCCTACGCTGTACTGCTCGAGTACTGCCTGAACCGTCGTCTCCCCTTGTTGCCACCGGAGAGCGGTGATGAGGCCATGGATCCCGAGGACTGGTGGTTCGACCGTTTTGGTGAAGATCCACTTTGGGGTCGCACCCGGTCCTAGTGGCGAGACTGGCCAATCCTTACGGGTTTTAAGGATGATGATCTCGCAAAAAGTCACGGGATGGCTAAGCAAAAGGGCCGATATACAAGGTGCAGTGTGCTTTTGCGAATGAGGCCACACATATGGTGTGCCGAATGAACAAAAGTGCGCTGCTACGCAGTAGATCGGGCTTTTTGCGACGCCATCAAGGATTATAGAAGTTCAGGTTTAGTGGTGATGGTGGCTTTTTGACGCAAGGTATCAAGCCAGGCGGTTACCAAATCATTTTTTCTCTCTGCTGCGAGGTTGGTCTCCAGTTCCTCTTTCTTTTCTGCAAATAACGTTTGGTCCGGCTCTTGGCTGCTGTTGTAAGCGACAACATAGAATGTGCTGTTATCTTCCGCTACTTTGTCGAGAACCGAGTTGTTCTCAGAAAGGATGAGTGCCTCTTGGGCAATCTGTTGGGGAAGCGTGTTTGCTTCGCTGTAGCTTGCCCGCGAGATGAACGGTGTGCTTTGGAGGTCGAGGCCAAGTTTCTTGGCTTCTTCAGCCAGGGTATTTCCCGACTTGACCGTGGCGAGCAGGGACTCTGCCGCTTCCTTAGCCAGTTTGGTTGATTCTGAAGCGATGAAGTCGGCTTCGACCTTATCGCGAACAGTGGTCAGTTCTTGTTGGCTGGGAGTGATTTTATCGTCTACCAGGATGATAGCGAACCCTTTTCCTGTATCAATAATCGAACTCAGTTCTCCCTTGTTCAGGGTAAAGGCGGAGTTCACCAGTTCTGGGACGTCTTGCAGTTCCTTGGGCGGCTTGGCTTGGGGGAACGGCTCAGTGGTGGTGATTGTGATTTTGCTGTCTGCGCCTTGGTCTTCAACGAATTTTGCCAGACTGCCGACCATGATGATCTGTTCGTATGCGTCATTTGCCCCTTGGAACGCCTTGTTTTTTGCCTCTTCCCCGGCAAGCTGCTCGGTGATGGCGGACTTGACCTCCTCCAACGTTTGGCGCTTTTCCGGTTCGATTGTTTCCATCTTGATTAGATGCAGGCCGAAGTTGGTCTCCACCACCTCACTGACCTGTCCTTCCTTTAAAGCATAGACCGCATCTTCAAAAGGTTTAACCATCTGGCCGCGGCCAAAAAGGCCGAGGTCTCCACCCTGTGCGGCCGTCCCATCTTCTGAGTACTTCTTCGCCAAATCAGCAAAACTCTCGCCAGCCTTGAGTTTTGCGGCAACGTCGTCGATCCTCTTGCGCGCGGCTTCTTTTGTTTCGGCAGGGTCGGTGGTATTTGTCTTGATCAAGATGTGTCGGGCCCGGCGCCGTTCCGGGATGGAGTACCTGTCGCTGTTAGCCTGATAAAATTGGGCGATCTGGTCGTCTGAGGGAGCGGCAGACTCTTTGAAGTCGGCAACGGGAAAGAGAATATATTTGATTTTGACTAGAGGGTCGCTCATGTACTGAGCTTTATGTTCATCGTAGAAAGCAGTAATGGTGGCGTCGGTCTTTTCAACTTTATCCTGGTAACTGTCTGCTTTGAGCGCAACGTAATCGAGCTTGATGTCATGGTACTGGTAGTTGAAGATATCCTTCAGCGCTATTGGAGAGATATGGCCGAAGCGGCCTAGGTGGTCAAGGACTTTGGTCGCGAGTAGGTCGTAACGCATGCTCTGTTCAAATTGCGATATCGTCATTCTTGATCCGGTCAGGATCTCTTCGTAACGTTTAACGTCGAAAATTCCATTGATTTTAAAGGCTTCCATCTCCTTGATGGCGTTCTGAAGCTCCTGGTCACTGATATAGATGCCCATTTTCACGGCGCCTTGGCGGAGAAGGGTGGATTGAACCAGTTTATCAACAACTTGTTGCTTGATGTTGAGCTGGTCGAGCAGGCCGCTTGGGATTGAGCCACCAAACTGATCGCGGAGACTGTTTACTGTCTGTTCATACTGCTTCTGGTAGTCTCTGACCGAGATGGTCTCGTCGTTGACGGTGGCGACGGCGTTAAGTGTGGCATTATTGTCGTTGGTGCCGACCCCCCAGAAGATGAAAACCAGGATGATGATGACAATGGTGACTTGGAGGGTGGGTGATTGCGCCTTTCTGCGAAACAGACCGAGCATGGGTGCATCCTTATTATAGAGTGTAGTGGGTTGGCTAATATGCCACAGTGTTAAGAAATCCTGAAAAGTGTCTTAACCTACGATGTTTGTTAGGGCCAGTCAATAAAATAATGGCTGAAAAAGGCCCTGGCGATGGGTTGCCGGAGCTATTTTTATCTTGCGCCTGCGTTTGGAGTGAGCGTGCCGCTGAGCGGTCTGTCGTATTGCAGCGGGATATGGATTCCCATGGCTTGTCTGATGCTGAAAGCTGGTAACTGCTCAGGTTGTCGGCTTACGGTTGACAGTTGACGGTGATTGGGTCCTGCCAATGGCTGAGAACACACTGACATTGAGTATCATGCGATGATTTAGGGACTCGGAAATTACCAATTTACCTGGATCGCGCCCGGATCTGGGTCAGATTTGGTTGCACCGATTGAACAAAACCGCAGGCGTAGCAGCGCTACGTCGAGGATTTTGTGATTGAGGTGCGACCAAAGATGG